>JAFUCW010000418.1 GCA_017459485.1 Eggerthellaceae bacterium
ATCGTGAGCGCGGACAGCACGCGAAACGGCGGCAGTGGTTTCGGCAGTGTTGAGCAAAGTCGCGTCCACCATGAACGCAGAAACGCCGGCACCTATCAAGTCGGGCGCCAAATGGAGCATGTCAAGCGGCACCGCATTGTACAGATGGCTGCGACCACAGCAGTCGGTGATCACCGGCATCTCGTAGCCTTTGCGGTCCTTCAGAAAGTGAGGACTGGTGCGGCGAGGGCACGTTTCGCACTGCTGGCTGCACGGCCCTTCGCTTTGCAGGACGCAGTGCTCGGTAACCATAAGCTCGGCAGACCCCGACACGAACAATCCTAAAGGAACTGCGCATTCCTCCGCAATGCGTCGAATCTGCGCTAAGGAAAGCTCGGGAGAAAGCCAGATGCGACAGACGTCCCCTTCGGCCAGGAAACGCGCCGTAAGCCCATTGGTCACCGGCACATGGGGGCCAACTTCAACCTGCATGCGTTCTCCAACTGCCCTATAGACCGAACCAAGGTTGTCGGCGAACACCGTGCTTCCCGCAGGCACGTACGCCCAAGGGTCGAACCCATGCGCAAGCTCGCGCGAACCTTCGACCTGGTCGTGGTCCACCGTAGGCAATGCCACAACCACGTTCGTGGGATAGTCCTGGTCGACCGTGGAGCTGCGCTGCCCGACAACGGTGGCCTCCCCCCGCTTGTAGTTGAGCGCAGGCACGTAGAGAGCATCTGCACCCGCTTTACGCGCGGCGCGGGCACACGAGGCGTTGGTCGTCCATGCACACACGGGTACGGTGGCCGAACCGCCAACGCCCGCCGAAGCAGCAGGGCGGGCACGCGTCTGCCCTTTTTCCTTCGAATGGATTTTAGGCAGCCTACGCTGCGACCATCCCTTAAGCATAAGCGCCTGGAGCGCGTCTGCTGCTTCGGCGCGCAAGTGATGCAGCGAAGAGAAGCCGATGCCCACGCCTTCGTCGAGCCCCACGAGCAATCGCTCGAGCCTAAACGGCGTCGCGCCGAAACGATCCACGTGGTCACGCACCTCGTCCTCCGAAACGGTCTTCGTGCGAGCCGGCTCGACTACCGCTCCTTCGGCTTCGGCCTCTGCGTCCCGAACGCCCCGCCTTTCGCAGGTGACAAGCCGAATTCGCGCGGGGAGCCCGATCCGCAGCGCTAGGGAGCCTTCGATGGAAACGCGCGGTTCTTGCGGGTCGTCTTCGAACGCCGCTTCGGCGCTACGCACACGAAATACGCGGTCGCCTTTGCCCACGGGCTTGGGAACCACGAGCGCCACACGCGTACTGCTGCGCCGGTCCAGCGCGTCAACCGTATGCGCGAAATGCCCCTTGTTCGTCCAGAACTCGACAACGTCGCCTTCGACAAGCGGCACTTCGCATTCAACCTCGACCAGGCCGTCGCGCACAGAGGCAACACGCCCCACACGCACGCCGCGGTTGTTCGGCCGGCCGTAGCTCATCATCTCGTTTCCGGTTTCTCCCACCAGGAACCCTTCGGTGAACCCACGCGAAAACGCCTCTGCTAGCCGCTGGCGCTCCCCGTCTGTCACCCGCACTCCCTCTGCAGCGACTAGCCGATCGAGCACCGCACGGTACGTCGACACAACGGCATAGACGTATTCGGGTGACTTCATGCGACCTTCGATCTTAAGCGAATCGACACCTGCGGCAACCAAATCCGCGAGCAGGTCGATGGTGCACAAATCCTTTGGCGAAAGCAGGTGTTCACCCGGCACATCGACCGCCTTTCGCACCGATGCGTTGTGCAATTCGTAAGGAAGCCGGCACACCTGAGCGCACATGCCGCGATTGGCGGACCTGCCCCCTATCAGCGAGGATGCGAAGCACTGCCCCGAATAGCATATGCACAAAGCCCCGTGCGCGAACACCTCCACGTGCATGCCAAGAGAATGGGCGCTATCGCACAGATGGCGCACTTCGGGCATTGCCAGTTCACGTGCGAGCGTCACACGTTTGGCACCCAGCGCGCCGGCCGCTGCAATACCCCATTTGCTATGCGTGTTCATTTGCGTTGAGATGTGTATTTCCGCTTCAGGCAGCGTGCGCTTCACTTCGGCAGCGACTCCGATATCCTGCACGATGAAGGCATCCACGCCCGCAACCCACGCCTGCCGCACCAATTCGAGCACAGACGTTACTTCCGAAGGCAAAACAACCGTGTTTACCGTCAGAAAGATGCGCACCCCGCGCAGATGCGCCCACGCACAGGCGTCTGCAAGCGACTCGAGCGTGAAGTTGTCGGCGCCACGACGCGCATTGAAGCTTTCCACTCCCAAATACACTGCATCGGCGCCAGCGCGAACTGCGGCGTGAAGGCACGTTTCGTTACCCGCAGGCGCGAGGAGTTCGACAAGGGGGCGGGCCATACTCGTTATTCCGAAGAAGCAGAGGAGGACGCCGATTCGCCTTCGGACGAAGAATCGGAGCTGGACGCGGACTCGTCGGCGTCGTCCGACAAGGGCCCATCCGAAGAATCGCGATGGTACTTGCCCAGGTCGACAAGAAGGCCGTCTGCTTCGGCAAGCTTCTTCATCGCGTCGTCGTAGGTGGACTGAACGGCGGAAAGCTTGTGGTCAAGCCCCGACAGGTCGGCAGAACTCGATGCCGCTTCGGCATAGATTTCTGCGTAGTCGTCCATCGCATCGCACAGATCATGCATTCCCTGAGCATAGAGGTCCTTCACCTCGTTCAGGTCCTCCGAGGAATCTATCGTGCGTGCATCGACGTCGGGCTTGGGCGCCTTCATGGCCTCGATGTTGTCGGCAATTTTACGCGCACTCGAAGATGCCGCCTTCATTCCCACGGCATCGCCCGCGGACACCGCAGACTGGAAGGTCTCGAGCACTTCGCCTAGATCGCTTGTCTTGTTGTTCAACTGGGCGATGAATTGGCGGTTGGCAGCAGCGTTCTCGTCGGCAGTTTCGTTTGCGCCCTGAAGCGCGCATCCCGCAAGCACGGCACCAAGTGCGCAGGCGCACAATGCCATGGCCCATAGGCGAGCACGAGAAGCAATATGGTTGGCGTTCTTGTTCATCGGATCCTCTCTTAGCAGCGTGGAGACTACGCGCCTGCAACGCCCGTTGCGCCACCGGTACCTGCTGCAGCCCCAGCATCGGCCCCACCCATGGCTCCGCCGGTCGCATCGATTCCGGTTCCGGCGCCACCGGTTCCCGTCCCCATTCCACCGGTCGCATCTGTCGTGCCCGTCGTATCTGCCGTGCCTGTCGTGTCCGCCACCGCAGGGGTGTCGTTTTGAATGGGAGCGGTCTGCTGGGCTGCATCCGTATCTGTATCGTCGGCGGGTGGCGCGGACCAGTTGTAGTTGTAGCTGTAGGTGTAGTTATATCCATAGTCGTCGGAGTTGTCATAGCTCGACGGCGCTCCCACGCCGAATCCCGTCGTCAACGTGGAGTTCTCCGCCGACGTAAGCGTGCGGTACGTTGGCAGGGGCGCACTGGCCATCGGGAAGTCCTGGACCGACTGGCCTGCCAGGGCGGGCTCTATGAAGTAGCGAAACGCGCTTGCCGCCGTAAAGCTCGAGTTCAAGCGGCGCTCTTGGCGTGCCCCAAGCCAAATGCCCACGGAATACTGGGGCGTGATTCCCACGAAATAGCTGTCGTGCCAATCTTCCGACGTACCCGTCTTTCCTGCAAGAATCGTTCCATTCCAGGGATTGGCGGCGGTGCCCGTGCCCCTCCCGGTGACTACGCCTTCCATGACCGTCTCCACGGCGTTCGCAACCTCGGAGCTGATCACACGCGTGCCGGAGATGTCCGGTTCGTAGATGATGTTGCCGTTCACGTCCTCGATACGCATGACGGGCACGGCGTCGTGGCGCACGCCGCCGGAAGCGATGGTCGCGTAGGCACATGCCATGTCGCGCACGGTGACCGCTTCGGCACCCAGCGTGATAGATTGGTAGCCGCTAAGCGGCGTCTCCACGCCAAGCCTACGCGCCATTTCTGCCACTTTCGCAGGAGTGAGCAGCGTGGAGATGCGTGCGAACCCCGTGTTGGACGAAATGGCGAACGCACTCGAGATGCTTTGCGTGGCATACGAAGCGCCGTCGTAGTTTTCCACTTCCCAATTGTCGATCTGGATCGGCGAAGCGCAGTTGACCGACGTGTTCGGGTTGATGCCGTTTTCGACGGCGGCAGTCAACGTGAAGGTCTTGAACGAAGAACCAGGCGAGCGCAGCGCCTGCGTTGCCAAGTTGAACTGGTCTGCGTAGTAATCCTTGCCGCCAACGAGCGCCTTGATGTATCCCGTAGAAGGCTCGACGACCACCATGGCGCATTCCATGTCCGGATCAACTTCGGCTTCCTTTTGACGCGCGGCGTTCTCTGCAATTTCCTGAAGTCCAAGGTCGATGGTAGTGGTCAAGCTCAGGCCGACTTTGAACTCTTCGGACTCGTAGTATTTTTCAAGCAGCCACTGACGCACGTAGCTGGTGAAGTACGGATGGCCGTAGATGCCCTGGGTTTCAGGCTCGCTGATGTTGAGCTCGAGCGGCTCGGCAAGCGCGCTGTTGTCCTC
>JAFUCW010000419.1 GCA_017459485.1 Eggerthellaceae bacterium
GTCGATCATGGCCATGCGCCCTTCGGTGCTCATCCTTGACGAGCCTACCAGCCAGCTTGACCCCATAGCAGCTTCCGACTTCCTCAACACGGTGCGCAAGATCAACACAGAGCTGGGAACCACGGTAATCATCACCGAGCACCGCCTGGAGGACATCTATGCGTTCGCCGACCAAGTGGCGGTCATGGACGAGGGACGTCTGGTTGCACAAGGCCCACCGCGCGAAGTGGGCGAAGCGCTTTTCGCTGCGCAGCACGACATGGTCTACGCCCTGCCCGCGCCCATGCGCATCTACTATGGCGTGGTTGCCCAGGACGCCCATGTCCGTGGCGTCGAAGCTGCAGACGTGCCAACAGAGCAAAACGCTGCAGGTCTGGTGCCGCTTACGGTGCGCGAAGGACGGACGTGGCTTTCGGCCCGTTGCGAAGCGCTCCCACCGGGTGACAGGAAGGCGGTTTCTTTGCCGACTTTGTCTCCTTCGGTCGAAGGCGACCAGCCCGCTGTGGGTGACAAAGGGACGGTTCTTGTGTCACCTTCAAGCGTAAGCGACAAGCCCGTCGTGGAGGTCGACGAAGTGTGGTTCCGCTACGAGCGTGACCTGCCCGACGTGCTCAAGGGCATTTCTCTGTCTGTTTCGCCCGCGACGACATTTGCGATTGTGGGCGGCAACGGCGTAGGCAAATCGACGTTGCTCAAAGCCCTGAGCGCCCAGGTCAAACCGTATCGCGGGGTGGTGCGTCTGCTGGGGAAGAAGGTTGCCGACTGGAAATCCGCGGAGTTGTTCGGTGGTGCGCTTTCGATGCTTCCTCAGGACCCGGCGAACCTGTTTGCCAAGAGGACGGTGCGCGAAGAACTCGAGGAGATGCTCGAAGGGGACGTGCAGGACGGCCAGGATGCAGCAAGTCGCATCGATCAGGTCGCCGAAACCTGCGACATCGCGCGCCTGATGGACTCTCATCCGCTCGACTTGTCGGGCGGCGAACAGCAGCGGGCCGCATTGGCCAAGGTGCTCATGTGCGAGCCGCGCGTGCTTCTGCTCGACGAACCCACGAAAGGCATCGACAACTTCTTCAAACGCAAGCTTGCCTCTGTGCTCGACGACCTGAAGGCCCAAGGCAGGACCATCGTCATGGTGTCGCACGACGTGGAGTTCTGCGCGCGCTACGCCGACGAGGTAGCAATGCTGTTCAACGGTACCGTTTCGGCGTCGGGAACCCCGCGGCGGTTCTTTAGCGAGGCAAGTTTCTACACAACGGCGGCCAATCGCATGAGCCGCCATGTGTTTGAGGGGGCAATCGTGGAGGAGGACGTGGTTCAGCTATGTCAGAGGTAGGCAACAATTCTAGCAATGCCAACGGTGCTCAAGACGCAGCGTCGCGCAAACGCACGATACTATCCGTTGTCGTGGTGTTGGTGCTTGCGCCGCTTACGCTGTGGCTCAGCACCCAGATGGGCAACGTCAGCTACTACGTGCCCAGTGTCCTTATCGTCATCTACACGATGGTGCCGTTTTTCGTGTCCTTCGAAAGCAGGAAACCGGGCGCGCGCGAGTTGGTCATGCTCGCGGTTATGGCGGCGTTGGCGGTGGCGTCGCGCGCGGCGTTTTTCTGGCTTCCCAACTTCAAGCCGATGGCGGGTGTGATAGCCATTGCCGGTATTGCGCTTGGTGCCCAGTCGGGCTTTTTGGTCGGGTCGCTGTCCATGTTCGCAAGCAACATCATTTTCGGGCAAGGGCCTTGGACGCCCTGGCAGATGTTCGCATATGGCCTGGTTGGGTTCGTGGCGGGCCTCTTGGCAGACCATGGAATCATCCCGCGCGAAAAATTGAGCAAAGGGACGCTTGTGGCGCTTTGCTGCGGCGCGTTCGTGTTCATGGTGCTCGTGGTGGGCCCCATCCTGGACACCAGTTCGGTACTCACTATGCTCTCCACGGTCAACTTGGAAGGCGCCATTCCCATCTACTTGGCAGGATTGCCGGTGAACGCGTCGCAAGGTGTGGCGACGTTCCTCACGTTGCTGCTTGTGTGCAACCCGCTGCTGGGAATGATCGCCCGTGTGAAGAAGAAATACGGCATGGGCACATACGTGGCGAAAGCGGCCTAAGCGTGGGCGACGCGTTGGTGCTGACGCAGCCATGCCGCTCAAGGAAGGATCGGTGGTCGACAATGGGAACGGATGCAAGGCGCGTAGGTGCGGGCGACCGCCCTGCTCTGCAAGGAAACAGCTGGCCGAGGCATGGGCGTTTGGCGTGGGCATGCCTTGTCTTGGCCGTGTTCCTGTCCCTGTTTTCAGGAGGGTGCAGCAACGGTGCTTCAGGCGAACAATCTTCGTCTGCGCATGACGGTCCTCCTATCCAAGTGACCGTAAGCGTTTCAAGCGATGCCGCCGATGGCCAGGTGGGCGCCTCTGGACCCGTTGAGCTACCTGCGGGTTCGACGGCGTTCGATGCGCTTGAGGCCTTGGGTGTTTCGGTCACTACCAAGGAAGCAAGTCTGGGCCTTTACGTCGTAGGGATTAACGGCTTGAATGAAAAAGAGTACGGCGGTGCAAGCGGCTGGACGTACTACGTGAATGGATCGATGCCCGTTGTTTCCGCAAATGACCAGGTGCTCGAAGACGGAGACGTTGTAGAGTGGGTCTACGTCGTGTAGTGGTTTTGCGCGACCGCGCTGCCTTCAAGAACCGATTCAGGGACCAATTGAAGTATGTGCATCTTGGCACGAGAGCATTATAATAGTATCGTGCGCATGATAATCCTATTCCTAGAAAGAACGGCTATGTAACGTAAGATGCGGGCTCCATCGTTCGACAAAGACCAAGCGGTCGAGATACTCGAAGCATTTGAGCGGATCAGCGGACTGGGCGGTACCTTGTTCGTTCCGAACGAAGACGGCGTTGCGGTCGATGTGATCTTCAGCAAGAATGCCTGTGCGGGGAAATGCCCGCGCTGCCTAGCGAAGACGGTCTTCGCGCAGGAGACGCTCGAAGGCAAGCGCGTTGCGGCGGAAAGCTCGGGACTCTACGATTATTGGACGCCGGTGTGCCAGCGCGTGCATTGTCAGGCAGCGGATTTCGCCGAACGTTTCGGTGGGCGCTACTTTTATCAATGCAGCGAAGATCGCATCTTCTTCGCGGCACCTATCATTGCAGACGCTGGTCTGGTAGCGGCGCTCACCATTGGGCCCGTGCACATCTATTCGGAGATGTCGCGCATCCTCGACCCGCACTTGAAGCCTTTTCCGGTGCGCGAGCCAGCCTACATTCAGTACCTTTCGCAGCTGCTTGCGGCGTGCGCGGTCAGCGTGAGCGACTCAAGCCAAAGCCTTCTGCGCATGATGCGCCAAGTGACCATGGAGCAGCAGCGCGAAATCCATGGCGTCATGTCGCGTGGCCCCCACGCGTATGTAAAAGAGTATGGCATAACCTTGGAAGACGAGCTTGCGTCGGCGGTTCGGGCGGGGGACGCAGGGACAGCGCGCACCATGCTCAACGAGTTGCTCGGCATGCTGCTTTCGGCTCGCAGCTCTGCGGGCGGCGAGTCCTTCCTGCATCGACTCGACGAAATCATCACGGTCTGTTCGCGCGCTGCGTTGAAGGCGGGCGTGTCTTCCGACACCATGTTCGGGGTGGCTGCCAACTATCGTAAGCGCCTGGGCGAAACAACGACCGACGAACAGCGCAGTTATGTCGTCCAGCGCTTCATCGAGCAGACGGTGTCGCTTGTGGACCGTGTTCGCAATCTCCACTACGACGATGACATCTATCGCGCCACGGAGTACATTTTGGCTAACTATCCGCGAAAGCTCACGCTCGAAGAGGTTGCCGACGAAGTGGGTTTTTCGCCCGCGTATTTCTCTAGGCTGTTCAAAAAGAAGTTCGGCCAGAGCTTCAGCGAATACCTTTCGAAGGTACGCATAGACGCAAGCAAGAATAATCTGCTTGCCACCAACCTGCCCATTTCCGAAGTTGCACGACGCTCGGGATTCGTCGACGCAAGCTATTTCACCCGTGCCTTTAAGCGCGAAGTGGGCGTGACGCCTGGGTTCTTCCGGAGCCACCGTGGTCAAGTGGAGCGTTTGAAGGAGCGTGTTCTGCCTGACGTGTAGAGCGGACGAAGGTGACGGCGCGCCTGAGCGTGACGGACAGCAATCCCTCTGTCGTGAAAATCCCTCTTTTCAAGGGGATTTTCACCAA
>JAFUCW010000038.1 GCA_017459485.1 Eggerthellaceae bacterium
CTACCAATCCGCTTCCGGACTTGCAGACAAGACAGGGATCGACGTGTCCGAAGCCCAAGGGCAGATCGACTGGAGGGCGGTGCGTGCCGACGGCATCCGGTTCGCGTTCGTGCGCGTAGGCTACCGCGGCTCCACCGAAGGCGGCATCTACCTGGACGACTATTTTGTGCACAACCTGTCCGAAGCGCAAAAGGCTGGCGTGGAGTGCGGAGCATATTTCTTTTCTCAGGCGGTTTCGGTGGAAGAGGCCAAGGAAGAAGCGGCGTTCGTGATCGACGCGCTTGCCGGGACGAAGCTGGAGTATCCCGTTGTTTTCGACTACGAAATGCGGGCGTCGGGCATCAACAGCCGCGTGGGGGCAGTAACCCGCGAGCAGGCTACCGCAATAGCCCAGGCGTTTTGCAGCGCTGTCGAAGAGGCTGGTTTCGACGCCATGGTTTACGGCAATGGACACGACCTGGGGCACTACGACCTTGACGCACTTTCGCGTTGGCCGCGCTGGTATGCGGAATACGGCGCGCTGCCTTCGTTTACGGAAAGCTATGCGATCTGGCAATACGCAAGCGATGGATCCGTGGCGGGCGTCAACACGGTCGTCGACCTGAACCTGGACATGACCCCGGGAGCGTAAGGCAGCATCCTCGCATGCACCCGAAAGCAGCGGCGGGTTTTGTGCTACCCCGCCAAGCGCACAAATTCATTTCTTGCACTAAGGCCTTATCAGCCGCTGCGGCGGAACGCCATGCCTGCCTGCACCGGTCCGATGATCACGCCCACGCCGTAAGTGGCAGCATGGATCATCTGCCCGTTGCCGTAATAGATGCCGGCATGCTGGTTCATGGCGCCCGATTCCTGGTGGATGATGCACACGTCTCCCGGCTGGGGGTCGGTCACGCCATAGCCCCAGGTAGTGAGCGCGCCTGTCCACGAGGGCGCGTAGGAACCTGCCTGCGAATAGCAATAGCTTACGAAGCCGGAGCAATCGAAGCCGCCCGACGCAGGCGACTTGCCGCCCCACACGTAGGGCCAACCAAGGAACTGCAAAGCGACATCGACCACGCGCGAACCCAGGTCCACGTTGTAGTCGACGACAGGTTCGGTGTAGGCAGGTGTCGGCTCGGGTTCCGGCTCCGATTCGGGCTCAGGATCTGGCTGCGGCTCGGGCTCGGGCTCAGGCTGCGGCTCAGGTTGCGGTTCGGGCTCGAGTTGCGGCTCGGGTTCGGGCTCGGGCTGCACTTGTGGCTCTGGCTCCGGAGAAGCGCTCGACTCCGGCTGAGATCTGGACGCAGGTTGCTCGGACCGAGATTCGCTCGCGCCTGCCTGCGCAGCGCCCGAAGACCCCGCACCTGCGGAAGCAGACCCACCTGCGTTTCCGTTCGCTGCGCCAGTTTGGCCTGCGGCTCCACCAGCAACACCGGCAACGCCTCCGAACAGCGGTGCTGCAGGCACCTCGTTCGACGCCGAGGCGCTCCATTCCGCCTGGGCGGCGGCACCCTCTTCGGCAAGCCGCGCTAATTCTTCTTCGTCGGTAATCGACGCCATTTCCGATTCCATGGAAGCCAGCAACTCCGCCGCCTCGTCCGAAAGGCTTCGGTACACCGCTTCCATTTCGGAGACGGTCACCATGGCTTCGTCGTGCACGGCCTTTGCCGCAGCTGCCTCATGCGCAGCCGTTTCGCTTTGCGCTGCGTAGTTTGCCTTGGCGTTTTCGAGTGCCTGGCGCGACTCTTTCGAGCGTTCCACCAGCGCCGCATCGGCCGCATTGAGGCTGTTGAGCATGTCCCAGTTGGTGGCGAACTCTTCGAACGTGCGCGATGCAAGCAACACGTCGAGGAACGATTCGGGGCCCGTACGATACATGTCGTGCGCGCGGGCAGACAGTTGCGCTTGGTACTCGACAATTGCCGCGGACTCTTCGTCGATGCGCACAAGGGCCTCGTCCATAAGCGCCTGGGCCTTCTCCTGGGCTTCGGCGGCACGGTGGTAGTTGTTCGACGCGCGGTCGAGCTCTGACTGCTTGGCAAGAAGCTGGCCATACGCAGCGTCGGCCTCTGCCTGCTTGTCGGAAACAGCCGCCTCGGCCGCCGCCTTGCTGCTGGAAGCGGCGTCTGGCTGCGCGCTCGAAGACGGATCGGCGTACGCGGAAAGGGCGGACCCGGAATGGGAGAGCATGAAGGCGGCAGCTCCTGCGACCGAGCCACCAACGAACACGCGCCTGCTGATTGCTTTGTACTGCTCCATCTTGGAAAACCTTTCTTCAGACGAGCAAATAGTTTGCTTTCAGAGAATCTGCTTTCAGGGCAAAAACTGCTTTCAGGCAAGTCTCAATGCTACCATGCTCCCTTGTTCGGGGCAAAGCAGCTTTGAAGGCTTTGTGCAGACAGGTTATGACAACATTGTTGCCGCTGCACATGCCATGGACGCCCACGGGACTGCTTTTCTGGCATGAATGACAAACGCTAGGCCCCTTGCCCACGAGAATGCGTCGAATTGTTCCACGTGATACATGTGCCCCAAGCTTACCTTTCAAGCTGAATTAGTAAGCTATACGTATAGCTTATAATGCGCTATACTTGCTATACGATTGAAAGGCGGTCGGTATGGCAACGACACAATTGAACGTGCGCATCAATGCGCAAGACAAGGTTCTCGGGGACGAGGCGCTCGCATCCATCGACTACACTCCTTCCCGCATGGTGCAGGCGGTCTGGGGCTATGCGGCGCGTAACCGGCGCAACAAGAAGGCCTTGCGAAAGTTAGCGGAGGTGCTGGAAGACGAAACCCGCTCGGAAGAGATGGCGGAAAAAGAACGGAGGGCCGCTCTCATACAAGAGGGCCCACAAATATTCATGAATATGATGAAAGAGATGGGCATTGAAGACCCCTTTAGCATTGAGCTGCCAAGCGATGACGAGCTACTCTATCAAGCCTACCTTGACAAGATGGCAGAGAGGGGCATGTCAGCATGAGCTCAATTCTGCTTGACACAAACATCTGGCTTGACTACCACACCCCTGCACGCGCAGGACATACGAGTGCATTTTTACTGCTTGACAAAGCACATAATGCCGGAATTAATTTGCTGATTGCCTCCCATTCTCTCAAAGACTTTTGGTACCTCTATTGGCAGACTGGCAAGCAGGAAAACAATCATTCTGGCGACATGGGGCCAGAGGCTGCGTCGAAAAGTGCAAAACGGGCCTCTTGGGCGGCAACGCAGCAGATAGCCGAGATAGCTACCGTGGTCGCATCAGATGCATCCGATGCATGGCTCTCCATTAAGATGCAGGGCACCCACGACGATTATGAAGACAACTTGGTTGTGGCTGCGGCCATGCGCGCAAAACCAAGGCTGCTCGTGACCAATGACCAAACATTGCTTGCGCACTGCCCCGTTGCTTGCGCCACTGCCGCCGACGCCATTTCGTTTTTGGATCTCTCGTAAGTTTCCTGAAAGTAAGATTAGGAGCGCTTGCCACTCGTGCAGATTTTTCTGACCTAGGGAAATATCGGACCGAAAAGCCCTGCTAAGGACTGATACCGCCTCAATCTGGCTTTTTCATGCACGAAACTCATTAAGCGCTACGCAGAGATGGAAAACCTTGCCCCTACCCGAAGAACGGCTCCAATGCGCGCTTTTCGGTGGGCTTGCCCGCCAGCGACCCGACCACCATAAGCACCAGCGCCACGGCCAAGCCGATGGTAATCTGATGCAAACCCGCAATCTTGAAGCCCATCGCCATGGCCACGCAGTATGCCGCGACACCGCCCACCATGGACAAGAGCGCACCGGTGGCATTCGCGCGCTTCCAGAACAGGGCGCCCAGCAGCACCCAAACGAACGCCGTCTCCAGCCCACCAAACGCAAACATGTTGATCTTCCAAATAACGTCGGGTGGCACCAAAGAGAGCACGAACACGACAGCGCCAATAGCAAGTGTGATAATCTGGCTCGAACGCGAAACGAGCGTCTCTGACACGGATGCGCCACGCGTGTCGGCCACATGGAGCCACAGGTCTTTCACAATGGCCGAAGAAGAAGCACTCAGCAGCGAAGAGACCGTGGAGATGGAC
>JAFUCW010000420.1 GCA_017459485.1 Eggerthellaceae bacterium
CCAGTTCGATGATGTCCTGGGGACACGCGTCGACGCACAGGCCGCAGCCCTTGCAATAGGTGTCGTCAACAACAATGTGAGCCATACGGACTCCTTGCTCTCCTGTCCGCCTGCATGCGGACAACATGATCTTGCCTTGCGAGGTGAAGGTCCTAGGCTCGGCTACGCCCCTCTACGCGTCCCAAGGCTTCTTCACGTATATTCGCACAAAGTAGGGGTTTTCGCACGCCAAAGCACCTGATTTAACCGTTTGTTCAAGCTGGGCGAAAGTCGTCCCCTGCCCTCCGACCTCAGCATCCTTGGGAATCGCCGTGCACAGAAGCGGCAACCCGGCCGCGACGGAAACGCACTGGGCGAACTCCACCCCGTGCACGATGACCTCTGGCGTGGTGGCATCCATGAGGTGGGTGTTGTTCACCACATGGGTGGCGCGCAGATGGCTTGCAGCCTCCATTTCGGGCAAAAGCCCTACAGCTTCCTCTGGCTGCAGCGTCTGCTCGCGCAGCGCGTTGACCACATAGAGCATCGCATAGGGAGCCTTCAAGATGGTTTTCGCATAGCGTCCAAGCGCCGTGGCACCCACATCGTCGCCACCGGCATCGATGATGCAGACTGCGCCTTCGCTGCCTTGAGCCTCTTCGACGGCTGAGTCAATGGCCACGGATAGCATAGGTGCGTCGAGAGCCGTGCCCGCCGACTGCGGGCACAAAAGCGCCACTCCCGCAGCCTCGAGCTCCTTGGCGTGGTCGCTCGAGCGGAAGTAGGGATTGACAATGTCGAGGTCGACCAACGTCGCCTTCCTTCCCGCTTCGGCAAGGTCGTAGGCCAGGTTAAGCGAGAAATTGGTCTTTCCAACCCCATAGTGACCGATAACCACCACCACACGGGGAAGCCGCCCGATCGTCGGGGGCAGACCGCTCCGTTCATTCATGTGCGCACCTTCTTTCGTTCGGCTCTATTGAACCACAGTTTCTGCTCCGGGGCGATTGCGCTGCAAAGCCTATCCGCAAACGGCGCATTCTAAACCGTCCGGTCTGTCCAACCTTGCCAAGCACAAGCGAGTCCGAACGAGGGAACCGTTCACCCTTTTGCATCCAATACGATAGTTCATATGGTGAAACAAAGAATAGTTGGAACAATGTTCCCTTCCAGAAGCAGGCAAAGCACTATGATAGGGCGACAACAATCACGCAACCAAAGACAAGGAACAGACATGGACACTAACATCAAAGACATAGCACTGCGCATCCGGCTGCTGCGCGAGGACCTGGGCCTAACGCCTGAGGACATGGCGCAAGCGACGGGACGCACCGTGGAAAACTACCTTGCCCAAGAGTCGGGAGAAGAGGACCTGACCTTCACGTTCCTTTCCAAATGCGCAGACCGTCTAGGGGTCGACGTCATAGAGCTGCTTACCGGCGAAAGCCCGCACCTGAGCGGATATTCCCTCGTGCGCGCCGCCGACGGCATCTCCATAAAACGCCGCGAGGGCTTCGAGTACCTGCACAAGGCCCCCTTCCTCAAAGACCGTCTCTGCGACGTGTTCCTGGTCACGGCTCCGTTCCTCGAAGAGGAACAGGACACAGAGATTCACCTTTCCTACCACGAGGGCCAGGAGTTCGACTACGTCCTATCCGGCAAGCTGCGCTTCCGCTACGAAGACCACATCGAAGAGCTGGAGCCGGGCGACACGCTGCTCTACGACAGCGGTCGGGGGCATGGAATGATAGCCATTGGGGAGCAACCTTGCACGTTTCTTGCGCTGGTCATGAAGCCGGGCGGTTCGATTAGCTAGGTGCGCGGGGCGTATTCGCCCTGTCGGCACCTTAAACGCTCATCCGCTTTGGAACAGGGACGGGATCGTTGTTCCAAGTGCAAGCTCGATGACCCAAGAGAAAACCCTTAGGCGCATTTTGGACACGAACCCGTCCCCTGTCCAAAACACGAAGAAAGACAAAGCCATGAGAAACATCAACGAACGATTCATCGAAGAGCGCTACGGCCTGGACGGCTCGCTGCAGTTCTTCCGTGCGAACTACCCCGAAAGCTTCAATTTCGGCTACGACGTGGTCGACGACATCGCCGCAGCCGAGCCGGACCGCCCGGCTCTTATCTGGTGCAACCCCGAAGGCGAAGTGCACACTTTCAGCTTCGGCGACATCAAGCACTGGTCGGACAAGACGGCCAACCTGCTTGCCAGCCACGGCATCGGCCGGGGCGACATGGTCATGGTCATCCTGCGTCGCCACTACCAGTTCTGGTTCGTGGCTACCGCGCTGCACAAGCTGGGCGCCGTCATGGTTCCCGCTACGTTCATGCTCAAGGAGCACGACCTGGACTATCGCCTGAACAGCGCCAAGGTCAAGGCGGTCATCTGCACCGACGTGGGCTACATCGCCGACGTGGTGGACGCATGCGCCTCCCGCTGCCCCAGCTTGGAGGTGCGCATGCTGGTGGGCGGCGCCGGCGGAGGCACGTGCGAAGATCCGAACACGGCAGGCTTCGGCGCTGCGCTTTCAGGGCCAGAGGGCATCTGCAGGGCCGCTGCCGACCGCGAAGGTTGGATTGACTTCAACACCGATCTGCTTGACGCTCCCGCATCATTCGACCGGAGGGAAACGGCCGCTTCCGACCCCTTCCTCATGTACTTCAGCTCGGGCACGAGCGGAAACCCCAAGATGGTCATGCACGATTCCGGATACGCGGTAGCGCACACGGTCACCGCCAAGCATTGGCACAACGTGAAAAGCGACGGCGGCGTGCACTTCACCATTGCAGACACGGGATGGGGCAAAGCCGTGTGGGGCAAGTACTACGGACAGTGGATGATGGAAGCGTGCGTGCTCGCCTACGACTTCGACCGTTTCGACGCCGCCGACATCCTCAACCTCATAGCGAAGTACCAAGTGACCACCTTGTGCTGCCCGCCCACGATGTATCGCATGTTCATGGAAATCGACGTGGACGCCTTCGACCTTTCCAGCCTTACCTACTGCACCACGGCCGGCGAAGCGCTCAACCCCGATCTGTTCGCGTTCTGGCAGGAGCACACTGGCCTAACCATCTTCGAAGGATTCGGCCAGACGGAAACGCCACTGACCATAGCCAACCTACGCGGCTCCACGCCGCGTCCGGGGTCCATGGGCAAGCCTTCGCCGCAGTACGAACTGCAGGTCCAGCGCGACGACGGGACGCCCTGCGCCCCTGGCCAGACCGGCGAGATCTGCATCAAGATGGACAGCCACACCCATGGCATCATGATGGAGTACTACCGCAATCCCGAAAAGACCGCTGAAGCCATCTACGGCGGCTGGTACCACACTGGAGACACCGCCTGGTACGACGAGGACGGCTACCTTTGGTACGTGGGAAGGAACGACGACGTCATCAAGTCGAGCGGGTATCGCATCGGCCCCTTCGAGATCGAAAGCGTGCTACTGGAACACGACGCCGTGCGCGAGTGCGCCGTGACCGGCGTCCCCGACGAGCTGCGCGGCTTCGCGGTGAAGGCCACTGTCGTCCTTTCAGAGGGCTATAGGGGAACCGACGAGCTTACGAAGGAGCTGCAAACCTACGTGAAGGAGCAGACTGCACCCTACAAGTATCCGCGTATCGTGGACTACGTCGACGAGCTGCCCAAGACGGTCAACGGCAAAATCCGTCGCGTCGCCATCCGCAAGGCCGACGAGGAAGCAGCCAACCTTCCTGTGGAGCACGACAAGAAAGACGGCTTGGTCTAGCAGCGGGCTCCCTCTTACAGGGACGAATCGACACCGAAAAGCGTTGGAAGGAAGGACGCCTTGGACCTAGCGTCGTTTCAGCCGGCAGGCGAAATGCGCATCGCAGCCGCCCTGGACCAGGTACGGCGCGAAATAGACGTCAGATGCGGGAGAGGGCGTGGGAACGACGGCGAAGTCCGCCCCTGCCCTGCTCTCCAAAAATTCCTTGACGACCAGGTCGTTTTCCTCACGCGTCACTGTGCATGTGGAGTATGTCAGCTGTCCACCCGAAGCCACGTGACGCGAAGCTTCGCACAGAAGAGAAAACGCGGTGTTGGAAAGGGATCCCACCTTGTCGCGCGTAAGCTTCCAACGAATTTCCGGATGGCGCCTAAGCGTGCCCAGGCCAGAGCATGGTGCATCGACGAGCACGGCATCGAACCGCCGCCCGTCAAGCGAGCCTTCCAAGTTGCGTGCATCGGCACCGATCGCCTGGGCAATGTTCACTCCATAGGCAGCCGCTCGTTCCTTGAGCATGCCGATTTTGAAATCGAAGCTGTCTACGCACGTGAGCGCCATCTGCGAACCCCATCTGCGGCGTGCGCCGCTTTGCAAAAGGATGGTCTTCGTGCCGCGTCCCGACCCGATCTCCAGAAACGATTCCGGCTTGTTCGCTGGCAGCGCGATCAAGGCGACCGCCTGGGCAGCAGCGTCGGAAACGAGCAAAGAGCCCTCTGCGAAAAGGCGGCGCGCCGTAGCAGTAGCAACCGCCTTGGAAGGCGCCCTGAAGCAGCCAGGCAAGGGAGACCCGCCGAAATGGACGGGAGCGAGCTCCACCCCCTCCTTTGCGAACGCCCCAACCACACTTTCGTCCGAAGCGCGCAGCGCATTCACAGCGAAAAACAGTGGGGCGGGCTGGTTGGAGGCGCGCATGAACTCTTCGGCGCCTTCATGGCCGTACAGATCCTGCAGCATATGGCATATCCAATGGGGAAACCCGTAGAGGCGAGCGAACGCAGCCATGTCCGTACTCGGGTTGCCGTAGGGGAAGTTCGCACGACCGGTGGACACCTTGCGAAGCACCGCATTCGCAAGACCGGCTGCCTTGGGAGCGACTGCGCGCACAAGCTCGACACCTTGGTCGACGGCCGCATGAGGTTCCTTCTGCATGAAGAGAATTTCGTAGACCGAAATACGCAGCGCATCGCGCACGTCGGGTTTCACGTCAGAGGGAGAGCGCAGGTGACGGTCGATGACTTCGTCGAGCGTCCCCCATGTGGTTGCAACGCCGAGCGAAAGCGCACGGGTGAACGCACGGTCCTCGGGACTAAGCGAAGAGCGGGAAAGCTGGCCGTCGAGCACTTCTCCCACGAACGCGTCGCGCTCGCGTGCCGCCGCCGTGACGCGCAGCGCCATCGTCCGTGCTGGAGATACCCTAGACATCGACCTGCTCCCAAACCGCACCCTGCTTGATGCCGGGCACGCCCGCCGCGAAATCCTTTCCCGCCATCTCCCGCTTGCCGTCGCGCCGAAGCTCTTGCACATCTATGGGCTGGTCGGCCATGACAAGGTAGAGCTACTTCTGGAAGAGGACCACATGACCTGGGTCCAACTGCAAATCCGCGCGAAGCA
>JAFUCW010000421.1 GCA_017459485.1 Eggerthellaceae bacterium
ATCAGCGACTGAAGACCCTGATCATCGAGGTGCGCAACCCCAATTCCGCCGACCCGAAAGTCCGCGGAGAGCAGGCCCGCCCTGCCATTGTGGTGTCCCGTACGCATCCGGACCTTATCAAGCGCCTGTTCGAGATTGAGGTGCCTGAAATCTACGACGGCATGGTGGAGATCAAGTCCATCGCCCGCGAGCCAGGTGCGCGCTCCAAGGTGGCAGTCCATTCCCGCGAGGCGAACTTGGACCCCGTGGGCGCCTGCGTGGGCCCGAAGGGAAGCCGCGTGCGGTTGGTGGTCGAAGAGCTTCGCAACGAGCGCGTCGACGTCATCCAGTGGGACGAAAACCCCGCTGTCTATGTCAAAAACGCGCTGTCTCCCGCCAGAGTGACGCGTGTGGACATCGACGAGGAAAGCAACTACGCAACGGTCATTGTCCCCGACGACCAGCTTTCTTTGGCCATCGGCAAGGAAGGGCAGAACGCTCGTTTGGCGGCTCGTCTGACCGGATGGCACATTGACATCAAGTCCGCATCGTTCGCAGGCGAGGCGTCGCTGGTCGAAAACACGTTGATCGACGAGGAAGCGGCGCCTGCCGAAGACGAAGGCCAGTGCGAGCATGTGGGCGCGGACGGAGTGCGCTGCAGGAACCATGCCCGTCCCGGTTCGCGTTTTTGCGGCGTTCACGCTGAAGACGACGAGCTTGACGACGCCGCACCCGAGGACGGTGCATCCGACGCCGAATTGTCGTTTGAAGACGTCTTCGAGGATAAAGAGTAGGCAAGGCACTGCGAGCACATGAGTTCCCCAAAGGCACATACGGCGGCAACGAATCGTCAGAGGACCTGCATCGCATGTGGTGCGCAAGGCCACAAAGGCGGTCTTTTGCGCATAGTGCGTTCGCCGGAAGGCGAAGTGTGCTTCGACGAGACCGGGCGCATGCCGGGCCGTGGCGCGTACGTATGCGGTCCAGCTTGCTTCGAGAAAGCCCGTTCGGGCCGTCTGCAACGTGCGCTGAAAACGGAAGTTGACAAGGAGGCTTGCGAGCGCCTGGCGGTTCAGCTGGGGTCTGCGCAGGCCTTGAAAGAATAGGAACCAAGGAGTTCTGAATGGCAGACAAGCGCGTACATGAGCTTGCAAAAGAGCTAAACATGACGAGCAAGGAATTGCTCGACCGTTTGGCGGAAATGAAGATTCCCGCCAAGAGCCACGCGAGCGTGCTCAACGATGCCTACGAGCAGAAGGTGCGCAAGAACCTGGAGCCGGAGCTGAAGGAGCGTGCGGGCATCATCGAAGAGGACGAAGCCGCACGGCTTGCCGAAGAGAAGGCCGAGGCCGAAGCGAAGCGCGCTGCCGAAGAAGCGCAGCGCCGCGCGGCCGTCGAGAAGGAACGCGCCGAACGCGAGGCCGAGCGTCTGCGCAGGCAGATGGGCGTGGCTGGCGAGGGTGCGCCTGTTGTCGCCAGCGAAGGGGACTCTGCTCCATCCGAGGCGCCTGCCTCCGACGACTACGAGCCTGTCGAAGGGAGGATTCCCGCTCCTGCACCCGCTCCTGCCCCGTCCTTCTTCGCGGGACTGGAAAGCCAGATAGCTTCCGAAGCAGAGCGCGTCGAGCGTGAAGCTGCCGAAGCCGCCGCCCGCGCGCGCCTCGAGCAGGCTGCCGCTGACGTGGCGAAAAAACAGGCGGTCGAAGAGCGCCTGCGTGGCTCTAGGCCCTCGCGAAGTACCAAGGCGGAGCCCGAGGACGAACCACAGCGCGTCCTCGAGGCTGCCCCTGTTGCACCGAGCGCGTTCGATTCTCTGCTTTCGCAGATCGAAAGCGAGCAACAGCGCATGGACGACGAGCGCTCCCATGCGGAGCCTGCCGCCCGCAAGAGGGGCCAGGAGCGCAACGCGTTCGAACCCGAAGTCCCCGAACTTGTCGGCGAGCCCGTCGAATCGAGTGGCGACGACGTCTATGCCCAAATGGCCGTCCAAGCCGAGAAGCTCCAGCGTGACAAGGTGCTTGCTGAAGCGCGCGCTGCCGTCGAAGCTGCCTCCCATGAAGGGGAAGGCCGCCGCAAGAAGCGCAAGGAGAAGCGCGAAGCAGAAGCACGCGAAAAGGCGGAGCTCGAAGCGCTCGAGAAGGGCCTCGATCCCGATTTGGTGCTTGACGATTCCGTCATCGAAGTGCCCCAGGGTGCAAGCGTGCAGAAGTTCGCCGAACTGCTCGGAGTTGCTCCCAACGATGTCATCAAGCGCCTGTTCATGCTCGGCCAGGTGCTCACGCTTACGCAATCCATGGGAGATGACCTGGTCGAGCTTATCGCGGACGACATGGGGCGCAAGGTGCGCGTCGTGTCGCCCGAAGAAGAATACGCAATCGTTTACAACGACACCGCCGCCGACCTGGTTCCCCGTCCTCCCGTTGTGACCGTCATGGGCCACGTCGACCACGGCAAGACCAGCCTGCTCGACGCCA
>JAFUCW010000422.1 GCA_017459485.1 Eggerthellaceae bacterium
CGAGATAGTCACGAACCGCCAGATGGGAAAGGTGCTCACGGCCGCGCACAGCCCCAAGGCGAAAAGTACCAAGAAATAAAACGGTCTTGAGTCCGGATCGCAAGCCCCTCAACTGGGGTTATGGTGAAAACTACCGTTCGCTGGTGTCAAAGACGGGATTATAGCGCTGTATCGCAATAATAAGGACGTAATAATGAGTATTGAAACTATATTTAGGACGTTTCTATTCCCACTCGACGGTAGAGATCGGTTTGGGGCTTAGTTCGTAGCAGACACGGCAGATGCCAGGAACTTCTGCTAGGATGCGGTCGCACATCCTCTGCAGTAGCGACCAGTCCAATTCCGGCACGGTTGCGGTCATAACATCCACCGAGTTGATGACGCGGATGATGCAGGGCCATTCGTAGGCGCGCTTGCCGTCGCGCACGCCGGTGGCGCGGTAGTCGGGCACCACGGCGAAGTATTGCCAGGCGTCCACGCCTGCCGCTTCAATCTCCTCGCGCACGATGGCGTCGGCTTCGCGCAGCGCGGCAAGGCGGTCGCGGGTGATGGCGCCCGTGCAGCGCACGCCCAGGCCAGGTCCGGGGAAGGGCTGGCGGTCTACCATGGAATCGGGCAAGCAAAGCTCGCGGCCCACGACGCGCACCTCGTCCTTGAACAGCAGCTTCACGGGTTCGACCAGTTCGAACTCCATTTCTTCGGGCAGTCCGCCTACGTTGTGGTGGGCCTTCACGCCGTCCTTGGATTCCAGGATGTCAGGGTAGATGGTGCCTTGTCCTAAAAAGCCGATGCCTTCAAGCTTTGCGGCTTCTTCGTCGAAAACCTTGATGAATTCTTCGCCGATGATGTGACGCTTGGCTTCCGGGTCGTCCACGCCTTCCAGCAGGTCCAGGAATCGGTCGGTTGCGTCGATGTAGACCAGATTTGCATCCAACTGATTCTTGAACACTTCGACGACCTGCTCGGATTCGCCCTTGCGCATAAGCCCGTGGTTCACGTGCACGCACACCAGCTGCTTGCCGATGGCCTTAATGAGCAAAGCGGCGCATACGCTGGAATCCACGCCACCAGAAAGGGCCAACAGCACGTTCCCTTCGCCGACTTGCTCACGGATCGCGGCAACTTGCTCATCGATGAATGCTTGTGCCAGTTCCGGGGTGGTGATGCGTTCCATGGATTCGGGGCGGACGTCGGTTTGCATGGGCTGGCCTTTCTCGCGCTGGAATAATTGAACGAATCGATTATAGGCCAAGCGTGGCATGGAGCTTGACAACGTGTTCAATTTAACGAGGGAGAAACACGCACTCTGGCTGCTTGGCCTCCTGGCGTGCGGTTCTGCTCACAGGCGGAATGCCCGGGCACCTGGAGCGCCCATGTCAACGAGCAGGCAAGCGTCGTAGCCAAGCGCTGCGTTCATTTCCGAAACGAAGTGGTCAAGACGGTCATCAGGCACGACCGCAAGCACGCTACCACCGAAGCCGCCGCCGTGGATGCGCCAAGCGCCGCAATCCCCGAGCAAGTGGGCGCAAAGCCCCATAATGACCAGAGCGGGCTGCTCTGTACCATCCTTTGTGTAGGGAGAAACGTTTTGCAGGTATTGGGCCGAAGAAGCTCCTGATAGCCTTGCCTGCTGCAAAAAGACCTGGAAATTGCCCTGCATCAGAGCTTCGTGCTGTTGTTTGACCCGGCGGTCCTCGTCGTAGAAATGCAGAGCACGCAGGCAGGGGCGATCGCCCAAACGCGTGCGCAGCTCAGGCAACCTTTGGAGGAATGTACCGACCGGGCTGTCTCCTAAGCGCCCTACTCCCAGCGCACGGGCCACATCTCCCATTTCACGCGTGATTTGGGCGAACTCTGCCGTGAAGCGGGAATGGTCGCTGCGGCTGTCGACGATGCAAAAGGTGTGACCGCAACTAGCGGCGTCGAATTCAATCGGCGAGACATCTGGTACGGAACTCTTGAAGTCCATGAAGACCACGCCGCCGTGCGCGCTCGTCATCTGGTCCTGGGCTCCACACGGCTTTCCGAAGTAGCGCTGTTCGGCAACCACGCCTGCCATGGTCAAGTCCATCGCGCTTTCCCATGTGCGTGCAGTGGAGGAGAACAGCTTGCTAAGTGCAGACCCAACGGCCATTTCGAACGCGGCAGAGGAAGAGAGGCCTGCGCCTGGTGGGATGTCGGAGCAGGTGACCATGTCAAACCCTCTGAGCGCACCTCCCGCTTCTTCGAACAGCGCTGCCATGCCGCGAACGATACTGCATGACGTGTTGCGCTCTTCATCCCTTGGGCTGCGCCAGTCGGCTTCGTCCAAATATATGGTGGCGCTGCCGTAGCCTTCCATCAGCAAGTTGATTCGCCGCTGTTCGTTGGGGCATGCCATTACCTGGACGTTTTGCGTCGTTGCGGCCGAGATGACCTTTCCGCCTTGATGGTCGGTGTGGTTGCCTGCCAACTCCATGCGTCCCGGCGCCTGAGCGCGCACTGCTCCGACGGTCGGGCTGCCAAAGTGCTCTCGAAAGAGAGCTTCAAGCCGTTCGGCGTTTTTGCCTACCACGATGGACCTTTCTCGTGCTATGGAGGCGAGCATCCTTGGTCTTTGTCTGTCTCACATGCACGTATTGTACGCCACTGAATCCTGCAGTTTCTCCTGCTGTATCTATGTCGCGCAGAACGGTTTGCCCTATGGTGGCGACGAAGTGCCCCTTGGAAGAAGGGAGGGTGCGAGTTACGCAGGCGATCAGCGCGTGGTAAGATGTGCGCAGTCCACGCCAGGAGGATCCCATGAGCGAAAACGTCCGAGAGCAGATCGAGTACGGCGGCAACAAAGTCCCTATTTTCCGCGAGAACATCGCAGAGGTCTACATTGCTCTGCAACCGCCCGATGCGATTCCCTATGTAGTGGCGCCACGTGCGATGGAGCCCGACAAGATAGTGAAGTTTTTCGCCGATCGGGTGCAGAAGGTCGAGTACTTGCGAGAGAAAATGCTCAAACGGTTTTCCAAGAGCCAATCGGAGCGTTGCAGCTTCCAAACCGGCGACATTGCCTATGTCATGGGGCGGCCATTCATGCTTGAAGTTAACCCGTTGGGCCGCAGCAAGGGGGTCAAAGGCGGCGCGCGTGGTCGTGCGAACGTCCAGTATGCAATTGACACCGAAGTGTCCCTGATGAGCCTCTACGTCATGAAGACGGGGGATTACGACCAATGCAAAAGCGCCTTTCTCATTTACGGGAGGGCCATTTGCACGAAGAACGCAACTGCCATGGCAAAGGGATTCCTTCAGCGAATTGCCCCCGACGCAAACGTTCCTGTAGTGCGCATGCGTGCAATGCGCGACAGCTTCGCGAAGATGGAGGCTGGGGCGCTGTGGCTTTCCGAAGACATCGTTCCGTACCCCATTGACTGCCTTGCCTATGCCGTGTGGCAGGCCATCGCCTCTGCACGCAGCATTGACGAGCAAGAGGAGCGCGAAATGGTCCAACAGGTGATACCTGGCTGGGAGCGTGCACGCGAGCTTCTTGTCACGAAGGCGAAACCCTATTCGAACCAGTGAGTCTGGAAGAGCCGTCGAGAGTCTTTAAGCCAGTTCTGCTCGCCCGCAGCCACCTGAGAGGCGAATCGATACGCTGTGATTGAAATGTGTACATAATTCTTTACTAGTACTCAGAAATGTGACATAGATTCATAATTTAGCGAAAAAATGTACAG
>JAFUCW010000423.1 GCA_017459485.1 Eggerthellaceae bacterium
AGCCTCGACGACGTGGCTCACGAGCACCGCCGTCGTCACACTTCCCACACCACCGGGAACGGGAGTGATAGCTTCGACAATAGGCTCGGCTTCGTCGAAGATGACGTCGCCGCACAGCTTGCCCTTTTCCTCGTTCCAGCCGATGCCCACGTCGACGACCGTCTGGCCGGCCTTGAAGTAGTCGGCACCGATGGTTTCCATCTGGCCAGCAGCGACCACAACAATGTCTGCTTCCTTGGTCACGGAAGGCATGTCAACCGTCTTGGTGTGGCAGGTGGTCACGGTAGCGTTGGCGGCCATGAGCATCATGGACACCGGCTTGCCGATAACCAGCGAACGGCCAATAACCGCCGCGCGCTTGCCCTTCGGGTCGATGCCGTAATGGCTCAGGATTTCCATGCAGGCCTGAGCCGTGCAGGGAGCATAGCCTTCGCCCTTGCCTGTAAACACGTGCGCAAGAGACGCGGTCGTGGCGGCGTCGACGTCCTTGGCGGCAGCCAGGGCCTCGCAGCAGGCGGCTTCGTCGAGCTGCTTGGGCAGCGGACGGAACATGAGCACGCCATGCACGCCAGCATCGTTGTTCAGGTCTTCGATGGTGGCCATCATGGTCGCCTGGTCCACATCGGCGGGAAGAACAACGTTCTTCACGGCAACGCCTACCGCTTCGCAGCGCTTGGTAGCGCCGCGCTCGTAGGACAGGTCGTCGTCGCGCTCTCCCACGCGCAGGATTGCCAAAGTGGGCTCGACGCCCTTGGCCTTGCAGGCTTCCACGTCGGCCGTGCAGCGCTCAGCAAGCGCTTCAGCAACGGGGGCGCCTTTCAGAAGTTCAGCCATTCGAATACTTCCTTTCCTTTTGCGCCGGGACAGGAAAGCCGATTCCTGTCCCAACAATGGGTCTTAGCCCCTGATGTATTCCATAACGGATGCCGCAACCGCTTCGGCCTTCGGCATGTACTCGTTCATAAGGCCGTCCACTTCGCCTTCGACTTCATCGGCAAACGCACGGTCGGTCAACGTCTTGGTGTTGATAAACACATTCATAGCCGCAGCCTCAAGGGCAGCACGGCACAGCGTGGCGCCGCACCCAGAGTCTGACACGATCAGACGCGAGCACTTGGCAGCCATCTCTTCGAGCAAGTCGATGGTCTTGCAGACTTCGCGAACCATCTCCAGCGGACCAGCCAGGGCGTCTTTCGTGCACTTCTCGAGCGTTTCGGCACGCGTCGGGTCTTCCTTCGGAATACCGTAGGCCTTCGACAGCGGGAAGAACGCCGCGGCGTCTTCGTCCACCAGCTCGATCAGGCGCAGACGGATGCGCTCGGCTTCGGCGAGCATGCGCTGCATGTCGTCTTCCACGTCTGCGAACTTTTCCGTGCCGGCCGTAACCACGCCCGACATGGAGCACAGCGCTGCGCCAAGTGCGCCCACCATGGCAGCAGCACCGCCGCCACCAGGCACGCTGACCTTTGCGGCCTATTCGGATGCGAACTCTGCACAGCTCTTATCTACTAACTTGTCTGACATTCTTTCTCTCCTTACATTCCTGCGTGACGGGCGTGACAGAAGGGACACGGCTCGCCCATGGTCAGCCAAAAAGAGCGAATCTGGTAAGCATGCGCGCCGCCTTTTCCTCTCTATCCTGCATGGCGGGGCGTGACAGAGGGACAGGCACGCAGTCACATTTGCGCAGAACATAAACGTTGCACGCAAGGCCGACTCCGCAAACGTGACAGGGAGCCAGTCCCTCGGTCACACCCCTGACGCCTCCAGGCACGTTTCCGAAACCACGGCTGGGACCACACCCCTGCCGCCTTCGCCGCCCCTTTCCGGTCCCCAGGCCGAGCAACGGCCAGGGTTGCCCATGGTCAGCCAGCGGGAAGCACTGCGGTGCCCGTAGCAGCTCCAGCACTTCCGCCGCCCCCGAACTCCCAGGTTGACTTCACTAAGAGTCCTAGGTCGCCCATGGTGAGTCAGCGAGAGCGAATCTGGCGAGTGCCCCGCGCCCGCCTTTGGGCCGACGCGCACTTCGGGACGCAAGGCCCAAAACAAGGGCACGGGGTGCCGCCAGATTCGCTCGCAGCGGCGGCCCGGTCCGCCGTTCGTCAGAACGGCGGAACTAATTAGAAGAGGCCGACAATCTTGCCGTCGGCGGTCACGTCGATCTTTTCGGCGGCCGGAACCTTCGGCAGGCCAGGCATGGTCATGATTTCGCCGGTCAGCGCAACGATGAAGCCAGCGCCTGCGGAAATCTTGAGGTTACGCACCGTGATGCGGAAGTCCTTCGGGGCACCCAGCTTGGTCTGGTCGTCGGTGAAGGAGTACTGGGTCTTAGCTACGCAGATGGGCAGCTTGTCCAGGCCCAGGGACACCAGCTGATCGAGCTGCTTCTTGGCGTTCGGGGTGAAGTCCACGCCGTCGGCATGGTAGATCTTCGTGGCGATCGCGTTGAGCTTCTCTTCGATGGTCTGGTCAACTTCGTAGCTGAAGCGGAAGTCGCCCTTGCCCTCGTCGATAACGCGCACAACTTCTTCGGCCAGTGCGATGGCGCCTACGCCACCCTTTGCCCAATGCTCGGCCAGAACAGCGTTGACGCCCATCTTGGCGCACTTGTCCTGGACCAGCTTGAGTTCGGCTTCGGTGTCGGACGGGACAGCGTTGATGGCAACCACGGCGGGCAGGCCATAGACATCCTGGATGTTGCTCACATGCTGGAGCAGGTTGGGCAGGCCAGCTTCAAGTGCTTCGAGGTTTTCGGTGTTCAGGTCGGTCTTGGCAACGCCGCCGTTGTACTTGAGTGCGCGCACGGTGGCAACGATGACGACAGCGGAAGGAGTAAGGCCAGCCATGCGGCACTTGATGTCGAGGAACTTCTCGGCACCGAGGTCAGCGCCGAAGCCAGCTTCGGTGATCACGTAGTCGGCCATCTTCATGGCGGTCATGGTCGCCTGCACGGAGTTGCAGCCATGGGCAATGTTGGCGAAGGGGCCGCCATGGACGAACGCAGGATTGTTCTCGAGCGTCTGAACAAGGTTCGGCTTGATGGCGTCCTTGAGCAGTGCGGTCATGGCACCCTGGGCGTTGATGTCGCCAGCGGTGACCGGC
Source organism: Eggerthellaceae bacterium (assembly GCA_017459485.1). GTDB lineage: Bacteria > Actinomycetota > Coriobacteriia > Coriobacteriales > Eggerthellaceae > CACXMZ01. The sequence continues at coordinate 3,103 of JAFUCW010000423.1, forward strand.
TTGCCTTCGCGGCTGTAAGCCACGATGATGCGAGCCAGACGGGCCTTGAGGTCGTCGAGGTCGGTGGCCAGGCAGAACACGGCCATGATTTCGGAGGCAACGGTGATGTC
>JAFUCW010000039.1 GCA_017459485.1 Eggerthellaceae bacterium
ATTGCAGCTTTTACGAAATGGTGTCGATATTCAGGATGGTAAAGGACTTACTGCTCCTGCAGATGTTGTTCTTCTTGAAAAAGGAACACATACTAGTTTGCTTTCAATTGCAATTCATGAAGGACGCAACAGGCAAGTACGAAAGATGTGCGGTGCTATACATCATGAATGCCTTGATTTGCAGCGTATTTCCTTTGGTCCACTTACCCTCGATGGCATAGAAGAAGGTACCTGGAAAATACTTGACGAAAATGAGGCATCAGCTATAAAGAGTGCAGTGCAATAAACAGTGCTAGAACCCGACTTTTGCAGCACAAAAGAGCCGTTTACCTAGTGCGAACTGGGTAAACGGCCTTGTTTTCGACGACATTCTCTGTAGTGTAACAGCCTAGCTCCTCGGTCTTTTCACAACCGACATGACCTTGTTCATCTGAGACTTCGTCATCACTTGGCGCGACAGGTCGATGCCGACGGCGTCGCAGAGCGCATCAGTGAGATCAGTGCGATAGTCGAAGTGATAAACGTTGGCGTCCAGGCGGTGGCCTACCATGTTGGATAGCGCATCGGAGACCGCCTCGGCAGAGGGGCGCGTGCCCGTTTGGGCCTCGATGTCGGCTTGCATGAGGCGCATCTGGAGCAGGGCTGTGTAGCATATCAGGAAGTGAGCCTGTATGTGCGGTGTTGTCCACACATAGACCGGGCGCGCATCCATGTCTCCTTTGAGCACGCGGAAGGACTCCTCGATACGCGACAGGCCCCGATAGGCCTCGATGATCTCATGCTCGTCCCACTCCTGCTCGGAGGTGATTATGCAGTAGTAGCCATCCATCGCCGCATCCGCTTCGATTCTTTTCTCGTCGAGCACCCAGTTGTGCTGGGCGGCCTCGCCTGTGGCCTTCACGACGGGGATATCTTTTGCGTACTTAGCACAGCTTCGCGCCACTGCAGCCGACATGTCCCCGCGCGCAATTGCCACTTTTGACTTCTCGACGACCTTGGTCCTCTCAAGGCGCGCCCGCTCGTAGAAATCCTGGCTCCAGAACGCCACTTCCTTCACGGGCACCATGACCTTGCGCCTCCTGCCGTCTTCTCCCGTAATGTAGACCGCCTTGTCGGCGATGCGGCTTTTGACCTTGAAGCGGCCTGGTTCGGTTTCTGCATAGCCCGCCTCATCAAGCACCCATCCCTTGAGCTCTTTTGTTGCCTTGCGCACTGACTGGCTAAAGATAAACCCGTTGCCATCCAGCGTGCAGGCCGCTATGTTGGCAGAGGTGTTGAGTCCCTTGTCGGCCACCATGACCACGCGCTCACCTTCTGGGTTCTGCGCATCGCGCAGCCCCGCCTTTTTCATCATAGGCAGCATCGTTGACATGTCGTTCACGTTGCCGGGGAACAGCTCGAAGTCCATCGGGATCCCTTTAGCATCGAGCAGAAGCCCCATCTGCACGATGGCCTCAGGGCGGTGCTCCTTGGAGACCCCTTTCTTGCGCAAGCCATCCTCATCTTCGCCGTCGATCTCGAAGTAGTAGTTGGTGACGTCGTAGTACAGGCGCGTCTTGTCGCGCGGCCCGCGGGCCTTCTCGAGGCTGGCGTTCATGTGCTTGACCAGTTTGCCAGCATTTGCCGCCAGGTAGTCGAGGCTGCGATAGACATCATCAAGAGTGAAGTCGCATTTGCGCGGAAAGCGCTCCTTAGCCGCGAACGCGGCAGCTTTTGATCCGGGATCAGATATGCGGTTCCAGCAGAGCAGCTCGAGGATGCGACAAGGGTCGTAGGCAAACCCCCTTGCCGTCCTCTTCCTCTCGAAGAAATCCCATATCCCGAGATCTCGATGGAAGTAGGCAGAGGGAACCGCCGCGCCCATCTCCACGCGGCCCTCGGTACGCTTGTCGATCTTCTGGAGCGGGTGCAGCGTCACCGTTATCGGCGCCGACTCCGCCTTAGCCGCCTCGTTTTCTGCCTCCACCTCGGCCCTGAAGTGGGCGACCGGGTCATCGTAGAGCTTCTCGAGCTCGTCGAGGTAGCCAAGCGACCGTACATGCCTCATCTTGGTCCTGCCGTTCTCGTCGCGGTAGCCGTGCACGACCGACAGGTAAATCCGGCCGTCCTTCCTCTTCTGCCTCTTGACGAACAAGATGTCCCTCCTGACCTGCTAATACGATGCCTCCATTATAGCATACCAATAACGGTCCCTAACGCATAAAGTTTGTTAATTTTGACAAAAATAAAGGCCAGAAACGGCCTCTGAACAGGAACGTTGGAAAAAGGGACTAGCTATCTAGCTGCAAAACTCGGGAGTTCATGCCAAACATGGGTCTTAGCGAAGGCGTACTGCTATTCATTAACGTGGCGAACCTTATTGCCTTTGCCAATGTCATCAAGTTTGCCGACATGCTGGAAAACAAGAAGATTGCTATTGCGTATTTGGTAATAGCTGTGCTGCTAAAACTTGCCGCTGAACTGGTTCTTATTGTTCTGTTTATAAATACCGTTCAGCTGCATCAAGTGCTTATGTCTCTTTCCGTGCCGCTGGTAGGAACAACGCTTCTAGTGGTCTACCTTTCCCGTACTGCTCGCTTGGCAAATTAGTTGTTTTCCGCAGAAACTAACATAGTTGTAAAATGGAGTTGCAGCATATAAATAGCACTACGTAGATACCGTTATAGCCAGCGAAAGGACAATCTATGCTAGAGAACGTCGATTTAAAAGCAAAGGCTCCTTCGACAG
>JAFUCW010000424.1 GCA_017459485.1 Eggerthellaceae bacterium
GGGGGGTGGTTTTAGGAGGATGAATGCCTCTGGTGCAGAAAAACGGGGGAAGCATACATTGCCGAAAGCCAGGACGAGAACAGGTTCGAAAAGAAAAGAAAGAGAGTGATGCAATATGAAGCCTTTTGCCCAAGTACTATCTGATTCCGAGATTTATCAGATTCACATTGCTTCCATGGAGCTGCTCAGCGACGTGGGTTTCGCTGTGCACGAAGACGAAGCACTCGACATTTACGAAAAGGGCGGGGCTATCGTCGACCGCGAAACGCGCGTCGCGAAGTTCCCCGTGCAGATGGTCAACGAAGCTCTTGCCAAATGCAACCCGTACATCAACCTGTACAACACCGACAACACCCTGGCCATGGCCGTCGGCGGCGAAAACGTCTACATGGGCACGGTCGGTTACGCATCCTACGGGCATGACTGGCGCAACGACGTCGTGCGCGAAACCACGTGCGAGTCCTTCGCGGAAGTCATGCGTGTGTGCGAAGTGCTCCCCTACCCGCAGTTCATGATGTATCCTGGCTGCCCCACTGACATTCCCATCGAAAAGTCCGACCGCTACCAGGCAAAGATTGCCTTGCTGAACTCCAAGAAGCCGTGCATCCCCCAGTCGTACGGACGCCGCGAGACCATAGACATCATCGAAATGGCCGCCATCGCCCACGGCGGCATGGACAACCTGGTCGCCCATCCGTCCATCGCCTTCCTGATCACCTGCACGAGCCCCCTGGTCATCCGTCTGGACGCTGCAGAGACCATCATCGAGTCCGCCAAGCTGCAAATCCCGCTGGCCATCGAATCCGGCCCCATGATCGGCGCCACGTCTCCTCTTACGAGGGCATCCGGCATCGCGCTGCAGAACGCCGAGGTCATGGCGCACATCATCCTGGCCAAACTCGTGAACCCGCTCGTTCCGATCATCTACGGCAGCTGGTGCCGCCTGTTCGACATGCGCTTTGGCAACGTGTCGCTCGGCTGCCCGGAACTGGCGCTTATGCGTGTTGCGAACGCCCAGATGGCGCGCTACTATCGTCTGCCCGTCTTCGGCGGAGGCTGCCTGTCCGACGTGAACTCCATCGATGCCCAGCTTGGTTGGGAAAAGATGCTCACCTCCGTCGTACCTGCACTTGGCCACTGCAACATGATTTCCGGCATGGGCATGATCGGCCAAGAGGACACCTTCAGCTGCGAGTGCATGGTTCTGGACAACGAAGTTGCCGAAATCGTCATGCATCTGCTCAAGGGCTTCAAGATTGACGAAGAGCACCTGGCGCTTGACGTCATCCGCGAAATCGGCCATGGCGGCACCCAGTTCGTGAGCACCAAGCATACGAAACGCCACTACAAGGAAGAGGTCTTCCTGCCGAAGCTCTCCGACCGCTCCGTGCCCGCAGAGTGGGTCAACGACGGTGCGAAGAATGTCAGCGTGGTAGCCAAGGAGCAAGTGGCTGCTTACTTGGAGAAGTGGGAACGCCCCGACATCCCCGACGACGCCGA
>JAFUCW010000040.1 GCA_017459485.1 Eggerthellaceae bacterium
AGGATGTTGGTAAGGCTGTCGGACAGAACGCCGAAGAGCTTGTTGTAAGACGATGCCGCTTTGCGGTTCAGGGGCAGAAGAGCGTCGTACATGCGCCACGCAAGCAGCACGTAGGCAATGAGCAAGATGAACAGGATAGCCACGTAAACCGGTACCCTTGGCGCCAGAATGGCCAGCGTGAACACGGCGGCGCACGCAATGGGAACGAACGCGTAGACCAGGTTTTCGAGCAACATGGCGTAGGCGTTCATGAAACGCGTGGTCTGGCTTACGAGCGATCCGCCGAAACGCTCCGTATGGAAGGTCATGGATTGGTTGGAAAGCGTGTCGAAGCACAACGTGGCAAGTCGGTAGTTGGCTCCGATTTGCAGCTTCCAGGTGGCGTAATCGACGAACTTGCTGCAAAACTGCCCCAGCACGTTGATCGCCACGAGTGCAGCAATGTAGGGTCCGAACGTGGAAAGGACCGCATCGGGCGCAACCGACCCTGCAGACACCCGGTCGATCACGATCGCCATCACGTAGGGATTTCCGAAAGACACGAGCGCAGAAAGCGCGATTGCCGCCAAGACGTCGGCAATGAACAACGCCATTTGAGGACGCGTCGCCTGCGCGTAGCGCGCGTAGGTTCGCCTGACCACGGCCCGGTCGTTGCCCAGCATGGCTAGCCTTGACGCAACGTGGCAAGCTGGGTTGCCACAGCTTCGTTGTGGGCTTCGCGCGGCCATGCCGAAAGCTCGTGGTTGACCCACTCCGGGTCGATATGCGCAACCACGTCGGCAATGGCCGGGTCGGTCCACGGTTCGTGGCGATCGATCTGCACCACATGGTTATAGCAGCGCGTGTACCTGTCCCAATAGGCTTCGCCAAGGTCGTCAGGCACCACGAATCCCCGACCTTCCACATACTCGCCCGTCAGGCTTTGCTGCAAATGCAAAGCACGCACCAACCCATGGGGCTGCCCATGCGCGTCGAAACATTCTCGAATGTATTGTGCAGCCTGCGCTTGCGTACGTAAAGCGCGGTTCGTGTGGAGCAAGTGACCGGTGTCGAGCACGACCCCTTTGTTGTCGTATTCGATGGCGTCAAGCAAACGGCGGGTAAGCTTAGGATCGGTGAACCGCAAGCCCGGCCACCATTGGTTTTCCACTAAAAACGCCATGCGCGCACCGCTGCCGTCCAGAAAACGATTCACCAGTTCGGCCGCAGCATCGATGACCTCCTCGTCGGAGTGGGAGAAGCGATACGTGAAGCATTCTTCTATGGACACGTCGGACACGTGGAACACGACGTATTCGGCGTTAAGATCGATTGCGCGCTGAAGGTCCTCTTTGAACTCGTCGACCAAAACCTGCGCGTCATCGCCGTGAAAATACTCGCGCACCATGTCCCAGCTGCCGTATTCGGCCAGAAGCGCATCGGTATTGCCCCGGTAGAAATCAAGCCAATGCGACCAGAACTTCAAATGGTAGCCAACCGCAAACCCTTCAGGGGGAAGCTCGCCGATATAGGGCATATGGTCCCAGATGACCTCGAGACCGTCGAGCCCCAGCTTCTGGCAATCCGCCACAAGCCCTGCCATCGAACCGTACGGGTCAAGGCATCCGTTGTAGAGGGGAAAATTCGTTACGTGTTTCACGGGCACCACCTTCGTGCAATTAAGGCAGACGCTGAAGTCCGCATCGCCACGCATTGCATTGCTTGTATTATGCCATGAAACGCCCTTTCGCAATCTCACAAAGCGCACCGCTTTTCCCCTCACTTTCTCGGTTGTGTTTCCCGCCTGTTATCCGCGTTTTCCCACTCGCTATTTCCGCCCGCCAAGCATCATCGCATTCCCGATACCACCTGCGCACAATCCCTGCTATGCTTGTGGTGCGGCCAAAATGCTCATGTGCGAACATGGCTTCCCCTTGCCGCATCGTCCGCTCGCCTGCCACCGCGAAAGGAGCCCACTGCCTTGTCTCGCACGCTTGTACTCATGCGCCATGGAAAGGCGCAACGCCCCAAGGAAGGACAACCCGACGAACAGCGCCAGCTTACCGACTACGGTGCACGTGCGCTGGTCGCCCGCCTGCCTCATGACGTGCGCATGATGCCGAAGGGCGCCTCCGTTCAGCTTTGGACCAGCCCTGCCGTGCGCGCCGAGCAAACGGCCCGCCTTGTCCAAAAGGCATGCAAGCAGGCAGGAATTAACGTGTTTCCCCAGGTGGAGCTGGTCGATGCCCTCTGGGACCAGTGCTTCGACGAGGTTATCGAGCTTGTACGTGCATGTCAGGCCGATATCGGGTTTGCAGTGGGACACAACCCCTTTGTCGAAGACGCCATTGCCGCGCTGACCGGTTCTCGCATCGTGTTCTGCACGGGTGCATTCTGCGCAGTGGAGTTACCCTCGAGCCAAGGCCGCGCCCTGGACCCTGCAGCCATAGAAGACCTGCCCGAAGCGAAGGGCGCAGCAAAAGATGCCGTCTGCAGCAACGACGCTTTTCCTGCACGCCTCCTCTGGTTCATGCAAGGCCCCATCTCGCAGCGGTGGAAGACGCTTGTTCACATGGAGCAGGTGCTCGAAAAGGCGGGCAAAGCGGTCAAAGAGCGCCGCAACGCGTTTTTCGACGATCCAGACGACATCGAAACCATGCACAAATTTCGCGTTTCCATTCGCACCATTCGCAGTCTGATTGCTTTCGTTGCCCCTTGGCAGCAAGCCGGCCAGAACAAGCTCTGCCAAGCAAACATGAAGCGCATTGTCGGCGAAACGTCATGGCTCAGGGAGCTCGATGTGCTTGCCGCCAACGCGGCAGACATGGAAGGGGCGTCGCCCGAGCTGTGCAAATTCTGCTCCCAGCATGCCACGGAAGAACGCAGGCGCGTCGCCAAAGTGCTGTCTTCCCGACAAATGAAGAAGCTCCTCGACGACACGATCAGAGAGCTTGGACATATTCGATGGCGCAAGAGCGTGGAGGCCCATGGGATGGACGCAGGCCAGGTCCGTGCACGCTTCGATGCGCTTACCGATCGGCTGGAAAAGCAACTAGCCGTCCTTGACCTTGCCAACGAAGAGCTTACGCACGACGTCCGCAAGAACGCAAAACGTGTCCGCTACGACGCCGAGCAGTTTAAGCAGCTGCTTGGAGATGATGCCGTGCAAATTGCGAAGGGAATGACCGCGCACCAAGACGACCTGGGCGCCATCTGCGACGCGCGTGCGAACATACGCATTGTAAGCAGCTTCGAAGGACCGGACAACTCCGAGCAAGTCGCTTGGGGGCTGGCTTTGCTGCGCGCCCAAAACGAAACCCTGCTCTACACGACCTTGCGCGGCCGAGGCGCAGACACAGCGCACAAGCAAGAGAGCGAAGGCGATCCTCGGGATGTGCCCAACGCTGCGCAAAGCCGCTCGTAGCGCAAGTAGCTTCCCTGCGAAACGAGCGCACATCTATCGCCTGCGGTACGCAAAAACTACAGTCGGCACGCAGCGTGCATCCCTGTTCGGGCCAACGCACATCCGACTGGTAGCGCACGCTTACCATTTCAGGTCGAACAAGTTGCCCAAAGCCACGATGTAGATAAGCAGCGCGTCGTAGAGCGCACGCTCAGCCACGCCTTCGTCTGCAGCATGCATGCCCCCCGCGCCTTCGGGCGACGGGAAGCGCGCTTCGTCAAGCGCCCCAAAACTCACGCCAACGGGGAAATGATGCGCATAGGTGCCTCCACCCATCGTAAACAGCCTGGCTTCGCATCCAGTTACCTGCTCGTAAGCGCGCCC
>JAFUCW010000425.1 GCA_017459485.1 Eggerthellaceae bacterium
AGATGTAGCAATCGCGATCGGTGGCGTCGCATGCCTGTATCTAGTGGCTTTGTTTGCCGGTGAAGTTCCCGATGCATACATGACGTCAGCTCTGGAATCTGGTTCTCTTGGGGTGGATACAAGGTTTCTGCTGGTGGCAGGTGTTGTTTTGCTGGTGCTATACGGCTTCATACTTCTGGCTATGCACGACAGCACAGGTAGGCTACGTAAAGGCTTCCTTGCCGCCGCCATTGCCTTCGAAGTCGCCTTTGTTACCTACTGGGGTATTGGCGCGGGCAGCATAGTCAAAGACAACGACTATGCCGCATACGGCGAAGAAGTCTCGCAGCTTATAGCCGCAGCCGAACAGCGCAGCCCGCATTGCCGCATGGAGCTTATCGGTTCCAGCAATGCCATTCCGCCCTATGCGTATGGCTACCAGGGGGCAACCTTGTTCGCCTCTTCGGTGCCTAAGAGCGCCTACGATACATTGGCAGAATATCTGCCCGGTAACAGAAGGACGCTCAACCGCTTCGAGTTCACCACGCCCAACCCTAGGCAAGACAGTCTTCTGAACATCCATTATTACATTTCTATCGACGGCCCACTGGATGTGCCCGATACTGCCGAAGTTGCGCGTATCGGCACCTGTTATCTTTACGAAAGTACCTATGTTGGCGCGCTCGGGTTCATGTTGCCTGCGGGCTCCGCGGAAGTAGCGTATTCGCCTGGTGTTGCCGAGCTGAACATCGACGAGATGCTTGGGAACAAACTCTCTGGCACGGTAGACGCGCGCGAACCGGGGACCCTGTTCGTAAGCGTGCCTTACAGCGATGGCTGGCGCGTGCAAGTGGATGGCAGCGCGCTCGACCCTGCCGCCTGCCAGCAGATAGACGGCTTCGTGTCGTTCGACCTGGACGCGGGAAGCTACCGTGTGGATATGGTTTTCGTCCCCACTGGCTTCTATCCTGGTCTGGCATTAAGCGCCATCGGGCTACTATTGGGTGCCGCACTCGCCATTCGCGGCAATAGGATCCGTGTAGACCGCCGTGCTTTAAGGCCATAATCTCCCAAGTAGAAATCCCCCAGACTCCCAAGAACAATCTCACAACTTCCCAAGCGGAACACCCGCAAATGCCCAAGTGGCAAGTGTTTGCTATCGCAAAATGCCCTCCAAAAAGGTTTACCACTCCTTTTCTTTGTTGCAAAATATGACACGAAAAAATATAATTTCGTGTATAGTGAATACGCAAAATTTATACCAATGAAAGAGTAGGCACCATGGAGGCAATGAAAAGAACCCTCGAGGTGGATTTCGAACAATGGCTGGAAAGCGGGGATTCGCGCCCGTTATTATTGCAGGGTGCAAGGCGCGTAGGGAAGACCTTCCTTGTCGAGCACTGCGGCAGGAAGTTGCGTGGCGATGGCTTCGTCAAAATCGACTTCCAGACAGACTTGGAACGGGCAAGCGCCATCTTCGATGGCTCAACCGACGACATCAACCGCATCGTATCCCGCATCTCGGAGTATAAGCGCACGCAGCTCAAGCCAGAAACGTCGCTTATTCTGCTGGACGAAGTGCAACTTTGCGAAAAGGCCCTGAACTCGCTCCGGTTCTTCGCGGACTCCCCCTGGCGCGTTGTGGCAACGGGCAGCCTGCTTGGCGTAACGGTGCGTCAGCGCAAACTCCCGTTCCCAGCTGAAGTAAAGCACGTGCGCATGCATCCTATGACTTTCGAAGAGTTCCTTTGGGCGATGGGTGAAGACGCCATGGCTGCCGATATCCGCTCACATGCACGAAGCTGCGAGCCCTACCTGCTGCACGACCGTGCAAGCGAATATTACCAACGCTATTTGCTTGTTGGCGGCATGCCGAAAGCAGTGCGCACATACCAGAGCACAGAAGCGTTCGACCAGGTGCGCGAGGTGCACGAGGAGATCGACATCACCTACACAGCCGACATGACCGATCCCGATAACGGCATCAGCGCGGCTGCCGCAAAGCGCATCTGGGGAAGCCTTCCCAAGCAGCTGCTGCGCTCGTCTACGAAAAAATTCAAGTACTCGGAGGTTGTACGTGGGGGACGGCGCTCGCAACTGCTCGAACCTCTGGAATGGCTTGAAGCTGCAGGCATCGTGCTGCGAAACGACCTTACGTGCAGCACCTCTGCACCACTTGTTGCGTTCAACGACGACGAAGGCAGCTTCTTCAAGGAGTACATCTGCGACACAGGCCTGATGTTCTACAAGTTTGGGCTAGAACCTCAGTTATTCCTGGATCCAAAAATGAAGGAACTGCTGTCTTCCGACTTCAGAGGTGCCTTGGCCGAAAACAGCGTTATGCAAGCGCTGCTGGCTAACGGTTTGCACACGTTCTACTGGATGCCGTCCGAAAAAGTGGGGCAAGG
>JAFUCW010000426.1 GCA_017459485.1 Eggerthellaceae bacterium
ATGTTCACCTTCTCCCACAGGACGGCGCTGCTCTTCAGGAGGTACGCGGAAATAAAGCCCCGAAATGCACGCATTGTCGATTTTTGTCATCCCCAGAAGCCGCCACATCGCATGCTGAAGGGTTGGAAGATCGCGTAATCCCAGGTCGCAGGAATGCAGCGGTCCCCGCAGAGGGAAATTCGGTGGGTACACGATGTCAAAAACCGACGATTCATGCATTTCAGGCTCTGCATTTTGCAAGCAAAGGGCAAACGGTGGTCCGCCGGTTGTTCATGTCAAGTAAATAGTCGTCTACATGCGCGAAATTGACTCAACGCATTTGTTAGGTTGTTTGCCCGGATTATTCGGTCCCTGAACGATTAAGCGCAACAGTTGCGCTTAATCGTACAGTGTAGCGGCAACATTTACAACCAACCCTCATGACGCGCCGGGAGGCCCGCGCAAAACAGAAGCCTTGCCATTAGGCGCACGTCTCGGATGCCTATTGGTCTATACTAGTGGCATGGACAACCACTTACACCAGGCTCAGCGGGCTGCCAAGCGAAGGCGGATTGGACGTTTTTTCGCCCGGACGATTGGCGCGATTTTCGGGATTGCGCTCGCTGCAGTCATCGGAATGCTTGTGGTGCTTTCCGCCACCGAATACAATCCCGGTGACTTCGAGTCGGTTTCGCCTACAGGGCATGCCAGCAAAGCATTGAATACCGACGAGGAGATTACGCTTCTGTCCTGGAACATAGGCTATGGCGCCCTTGGCGACAATGCGGACTTCTTCATGGATGGCGGAACGGGCGTGATCACCGCCACGAAAGAGCGCGTAGAGCAGAACACGGCGGCGGTGACAAGCGAAATCGAATCCGCCAGCCCCGATATCGTGTTGCTCCAGGAAGTGGACTCCCACAGCAACCGCAGCTCCTTCATCGACCAGGTACGCACCGTTTCCTCCCAAGCGCCCAACATGGAGTCGGCCTTCGCCTTGAACTACAAAACCCTCTTCGTCCCCTACGGGATTCCTCCCTACGGCGAGATAAACAGCGGGCTTTGCACGCTTAGCTCGTTTGCCTCCCGCAGCGCGCAACGACTTGCGCTTCCCCCTGCCTTCGACTGGCCTCTGAGCACGATGCAGTTGAAGCGCTGTCAGCTGGTCACGCGATATCCCGTGGAAGGAACCGACAAGGAATTGGTTGTCGTCAACGAGCATCCCGATGCCTACACCAGCAAAGAGCGCTATGCGGCGCAGCTTGATGAAATCCGCTCCTTCTTGGAAGACGAGGCGGCTGCGGGCAACTACGTTGTTGCCGGCGGCGACTGGAACCACACGTTCGAGTCCGTGGACACGTCCGCCTACCCGCTGCTTCCCACAACAGGATGGGTCGCAGGCGTCCTGGAGGAAGACTTTCTTTCCCCTGGCTGGCAATACGCCATGGACAACACGCACCCCACCTGCCGATTGCTCGACCATCCCCTGGTAGATGCCAATGGCACGCCCACCACCGAACCTGTGCAGTATTACGTGATTGACGGATTCATCGTTTCCGGCAACATTCGCATCGTTTCGACAGAAACGCAAGATCGAGGCTTTGTAGCCAGCGACCACAACCCCGTCGTGATGAAAATAGTCCTCGAGTAAGACAGAGGGCAGGCTACAAGAAGGCGGCTCGCTGTCTTATTGCAGACGCATGCGTACCATTGCGCCTGTCAGCGGGCAATACGCATTCGAAGATACCCGTTTAACATAAGGCGGGACCGTTGCATAAGGCGGAACAGTTCCCTGCCCAATGGAAAGGGCGCCCGGTTCAGTTTCCCAGGCGCCCTTCGTTTCGCTTATCCAGTGACCCGCCATGGAGCGAGCCCCGCTTGAGGCGACTACTCGTAGAGAGCAGGCGACTCGCCGATGAGGTCGTTGCAGCGCTTGGTGATGAAGTCGTTGAGCTCCTTCTCCACGCCTGCATCGAATTCGGGACGCTCGTACTCGGCCAGCTGCTTCTCGTAGCGCTCCTTGGCGACCTGGGCGGCCGTGCGCTTTCCAGCAGCTTCCCATGCCTCGATGGTGCCACGGTTGGAGATGAGCGGACGGCGATGGTCCATGCTGAAGTCCAGCGTGGAGTCCTGATACAGGAAGTGTCCGCCAGGGCCGACTTCCTCGACGTCGTCGAACAGGAAGCGATCTTCGTCGAAGTTGTAGCCCGCGATGAACTTGTTGCACAGGCCGGCGATCTCGTCGTCGATGATGAACTTCTCGTAGCTGAAGGCGTTGTAGTAGTGCATGATGCCCGCTGCATGCAGGATGAAAGCGGTGCCGGCAAGGGCCGGGGACAGCAGCGTCATCATTGCCTCGTAGCCTGCCTGGGCGTCCGGAGCGATGGAGTCGTTCAGGCCGCCGCCGCCGCGGGTGGGGACGTCGTAGAAGCGGCCCATCTGGGCGGTTGCCGCGGTGTAGAGGCCAACCTCGGCGTTGCCGATGGAAAGGGCCATGGTGGCCATGTCGGCCGGGCCGGACGTGGAGCCCAGGATGACCGGGGTGCCCGGGTTGATGATCTGGCACAAGCACAGGCCGGCGATGGTTTCGGCCAGCTGCAGGGCCAGCGTCTCGACCATCGAAATCGGGCCGGTGGAGCCGCTCATGACCAGCGAGGAAACCATGTTGGACTGGCCGTACTTGGCGTAGACCATCATCGAGCCCAGCATGCGCTCGTCGTACTTCAGCGGCGTGATGGAGTTGATAAGCGAGTTCAGGATCGGCGTCTTCTTGATGCCGTCGTCGTCGAGGCCGTAGACGATCTTGCACATGTCGACCGTGTCCTGAGCGCAGACCTCGCCGTGGGTGGCACCCATGAAGGGCTGGTCGGAGTACTTGATGTGCGACTCGATCATCTTCAGATGGCGAATCTCGTCGGGGTAGTCCTGCATCTCGACCACGTTATGGCCGGTGTGGTTGATGTTCTCGGACATGTATGCCAGCTTGACCACGTTGTTGTAGTCCTCCGAGCTGGTGATGCGGCAGGTGCCGTCGATCTCGTAGACGAACGGAGGCCCGTAGGAGGGGGTCAGGATGAAGCTGCCGTTGTGGCAGGGTGTGGACTTCTGCGGGTTGCGCGCCGCCAGCGTGAACTCGCTCGGCGTCTCGGCGATGCGTGCGCGGATGAAATCCTCGGTCAGGAAGACGCGCTGGCCCTCCACGCGAACGCCTGCGTTGCGGAACACCTCGAGTGCGGGCTCGTACTCGAAGTCGCATCCTACCTCGGTGAGGATGCGCATGACTTCCTTGTCGATGCGTTCGACCTGTTCAGGGGTCAGAACATCGATGCACGGAATCCTGGTCATAAAACTGTCCTTTCTCCTAGATCCCATTTCTCGTCGTACTGTCTTTCCTATGGTCTCCGCTGTGTCCCCCCCATGTGGTGCAAGCGGCAAAACCCACTGACAAGGTGCTGCAGTCAAGACCTTCAAGAGCCAGCCTTTGCAGGCTCGTCGGCGAATGTTGGTGTTGCTCTAGTGCGTTTGATTCGATTGCCGACTGTTGGACGGGAACTATTGCTGCCAGCTATCGAGATATCATTTCGTCGAAGCTGGATGCCGTTTCAAAACATGACCTCCTTCAGGGGTCTAGGCGCGCTTGTTCCCAAACTTGATTGAAATCGCACCCGCGTCATTAAATTCCATGGAAGTATAGCCTGTTACCGCTTCGCACGATATGAAAAAACAATCATGATTAGTAAAAGCGCAAATAAGTCCTATTTGCCCTCTGGCACGAGTGCAAAATGATGGGGTTGCATCAAGAGGCGAAACCCCTCTCTACCTTGACTCCACGACAAATCACTCGGCCGCCGCTCGACAACACAGACTCCCCGGGAGCGTGTATCATTATGCGCCTGTTGCGAACTCTTTGGCTGTTGCGAGCTCTTTGGCTGTTGCGAACTCTTCAGCTGCTGCAAACTCTTCACCTGTTGCGAACCCTTCAGCCGCTGCAACGGTGTTCGCGAGATAGCGCACTACTTCGACCGGGTATTTGCCCACGGCGGTCTCTCCGGTGACCATCACCGACGCAGCGCCGTCGATCACGGCGTTGAACACGTCGCTCACCTCGGCGCGGGTTGGCACAGGATTGCGCTCCATCGAGGCGAGCATCTGGGTGACAACCATGAATGGCACACCCGCTTTTCGACACTTTGAGGCAACGCGCTTCTGAACGGCGGGCAGATCCCAAAGAGGCACCGCATTGCCCAAGTCGCCACGGGCGATAACAACCTCGTCTGCAACGGGAAGCAGTTCCTCCAGATGTTCTACGCCTTGCCTGTTCTCCACTTTTGCCAGCACGGCAACATCCCGCGCACCCGCCGAGTCAAGCGCTGCGCGAACGCATTCCAAATCTGCGCGGGAACGCACGAATGGCTGCATGACACCGGTCACGCCGAAACGCTTCGCTTCAGCTATGTTGGCAAGATCGTCCCCGGTCAGAGCAGGAAGCTGCACGTTTATGCCTGGAGCAGCCACGCTCTTGCGGCTTTGCAGCACGCCGCCGCGCACAACACGCGCCACAGCAGCTGATTCTGCGACAAGCGCTATCTTCCCGTCGTCAAGCAAAAGCTCCTGCCCGGCATTCACCTGTTTAGCAAGTTCAGGCGGCAACGCAAGGGAGGCCAAGGAAACCGCACGCCCCTCCTCCAAGGCAATCGGCTCGCTAAGAGCGCCTACACGCAGCTCCGGGCCCTGCAAATCCACGAGCAACTTGATACG
>JAFUCW010000427.1 GCA_017459485.1 Eggerthellaceae bacterium
CTCATGCGTGACCGTGAAATTGGCAAGCACAACGTCGACTTTGCCGGTCTCTAGGTACTCGACGCGGCTCGCCGCTTCGGTCGACACGTATTCGACCTCTACACCCAGATCCTTGGCAAGGCGCTCGGCCAACTCGATGTCGTAGCCGGCGTACTCGCCATTTTCGTCTACGTAGCCGAACGGGTTCTTGTCGCTGAACACGCCGATAACAATGGTTCCGCTTTCCTTGATCTGGTCGAGCGTGCGGTAGATCGCACCGCTGTCCGATCCGCTCGTTGCACCACCCTGCGACCCGCCACAGCCCACCAGGGCCACCACCGCAAGCATGCAAACCGTCAACAGCACAACTATTTTCTTGAACATACGAACTCCTTTTCGCGTGAATGAATCGCGCACCATTATATCCGAGTTTGCAGCAAGAATCGGATGGTTCTGAAGTATCGAGTTGATGGGGCTTGCCTAGCGAACCCCAGCGAACCCTAACGAACGCTCTCGTATTCGAACGTATGCAGAAACTTGCGAGCACGTTCGGTCTTGGGATTGTCGAAGAACTCGTCGGGGGGACCTTCTTCTACGATCGCTCCACCGTCGACGAACACCATACGGTCGGCAACGGCACGAGCAAACCCCATCTCGTGCGTGACGATAATCATGGTCTTGCCCTCGCGTGCAAGGTCGAGGATGACATCGAGGACCTCGTGGACCATTTCGGGATCGAGCGCAGCGGTTATCTCGTCGAGCAGCATGATCTCGGGTTTCATGGCAAGGGCGCGCGCAATCGCCACGCGCTGCTTCTGGCCACCTGACAACTGCCGTGGGTAGTCGCCGGCGCGGTCCTTGAGACCGACCCGGTCGAGCAGTTCGAGCGCTTCGGATTCCACTTCGCCTTTCGGGCGCCTAAGCACCACAGTCGGAGCAAGCGTGACGTTTTCGATGACAGTCAAGTGGGGGAACAGCTCGTAGCTTTGGAACACCATGCCCAATTTCGCGCGCACCGCTGCGATGTCCTTCGACGCTCCGTCCACGACAGCGCCATCAAGCAGGATGCGCCCGCCCTGGATCTGCTCCAGCCCATTGATGCAGCGCAACACTGTGGATTTGCCGCAGCCGGAAGGACCACTGACAACAACCACCTCGCCCGGCTTGACCGCCAGGCTGATGTCGTCGAGCACCACATGGTCGCCGAAGACCTAGTGGAGGTGCTCTATGCGAAGCTCGCCTTCAGGCATTTAGGACGCCCACTTCCTTTCGAGTCGCTCTCCCAGCTTGCTGATGGGCCAACAAGCAAGGAAGTATAGCAAAAAGATGGTGCCGTATATGCCGAACACCGCGTTGGGGCTGGTCATGCGATTGGCTTCGATGATCTGCTGCCCCACCTTCAAAACCTCCACCACGCCAATCATCATGACCAGGCTTGTCGTTTTGATCATGCGCGTGACCAGGTTGATCGACATAGGGATCAGACGACGCACCGCCTGCGGTATGACCACGTGCCTATACATTTGCGCGCGGTCGAGACCCAGCGCCTCCGCCGCCTCGTACTGGTGCACGGGAATGCTCTCAAGCGCACCACGCACCAAATCCCCCATCTCCCCGATTCCCCAGAACGAGAACACGATGATGGCAGAAAGCTCCGCGTCGATGTTAAGGCCAAGCGCACGCGTGCCGCCAAAGAACACGATAAACAGCAGCACCAGCTGCGGCATGATGCGCACAATCTCGAGGTAGATGCGCGAAACGACACGCGCGACAGGGTTCTTCCACGTCATGAAGATGCCGAAAAGCATGCCACCCACGATGCTCGCCGCAACCGAGATGAGGCTGATGCGCACCGCCACCCACAGGCCCCCAAGGAGACGCAGCGCATTGGCGCCTTTGAACAGGACATCAAGCCCGAGCAGGCCCAAAAGATCCATAGCGCAGCCTCCTTTCGACATAGGAGCCCAGTATAGAGACAGGCAAGATCATGATCAGATAGAAGATGACTAGGAGTACCAGACATTCGGTGGTCTTGTAGTATAGGCCGATCAGGTCCTTCGCCACGAACATGAGGTCAAGCAGGCTGATGGCAGAAAACACGCTCGTTTCCTTCAAAAGGAAAATGACGTTTGCCACGAAGCTCTGGATGGACAGGGTGACCGCCTGCGGAAGCACCACATGGCGCATCAGCTGCCAGCGCGTCATGCCAAGAGCCTGCGCACTTTCGAACTGAATGGGCTCGACCGCCTCCAATCCGGCACGGAAGCTTTCGGCCATGTACGCGCCGCCCAGCAGCGCCAGGCCCAGCATGCCGCAGGCCTCGGCCGAAATGGGCACGCCCAAACGCGGCAGCGCAAAATACATGAAAAACAGCTGGATCAGAAGCGGCGTGTTGCGGAACAGCTCCACGTAAGCTCCCGCTATCTGACGAAGCACCGGCACTTTGAAATGCACCACCATGGCGACAAGCAGGCCCAACACGATGGCGCCCAAGATACCTACCCACCCGATGCGCAGGGTAAGCAGCATTGCCTGCCAAAACAGGGGCAAGTACTCTGCCATTGCGTCGAAATCCAAAACCGTTCCTCGAACTCAGCGGCCAAATAGTAAGCGAAAGGCGATTATACGCCTTAGTCCGCATGCGAACGGGCTAAAGCGGCCAACCTTCAGACGAATTGGGCGCAGTCTTTTCCACTTTGTAGTTCTGCATGCCGGGCAAGAAGGCATTGAGGAGGATGCCCGCAAGCGAACCGACCGCCAGGCCCGTCAACGACACCGTCGTGTCCCCCACCGGGATGACGATGGCGCCTGCAGTGCTGTAGGCAATGCCGATCGCCAAGCCCAATACAACGGCGGCGATGATGACGTTTCGCCCTTGCTCGAAATCGACCTGGTTCTCGATCAGGTTGCGCACGCCCACGCCAGCGATCATTCCGTAGAGGATTATCGACACGCCTCCTACCACGGAAGAGGGCATGGAACCGATCAGCGCAGCAAACTTCGGGCAGAAGCTGAACACGACGGCGAAGCATGCGGCCAGACGCACTACGCGCGGATCGAAGACCTTCGTGAGCGCCAGTACGCCGGTGTTTTCGCCATACGTGGTGTTGGCGGGAGCGCCGAACAGCGACGCAAGGATGGTGGCAAGGCCGTCCCCTAGGAGCGTGCGGTGCAGGCCAGGCGAGGCGATGAAGTTGCGGTTGGTAGTCGAACTGATGGCGGATATGTCTCCGATGTGCTCGATCATGGACGCAAGTGCGATCGGCATGATCGTAATGATCGCCGTGATGGCAAGGCCGGTGTCCATGCCGATGCTCGCCAATCCGAACACCGTGCGGTCCCAGTCGATCGGCAGGCCGATCCACGCCGCAGAAGCCACGCCGGAGAAGTCGACTTCGCCAAGCAGCACAGAAGCAAAGTACGATACGATCACGCCCATGAGGATAGGAATGATTTTGATCATCCCCTTGCCCCAGATGTTGCACACGATAATAGTGCCGATGGCGATGATGGCCACCAGCCAGTTGCTCGAGCAGTTGTTCACCGCCGAAGGAGCAAGGATCAAGCCAATCGCGATGACTATCGGACCGGTGACCACAGGCGGGAAAAAGCGCATGACGCGGTTCGCGCCGAACACCTTGAACAGCAGAGAGAGGAGCAAGTAGAGCGCGCCGGCGCAGGCAACGCCCAGGCACGCGTAGGGCAAAAGCTCCGTTTCCCCGTTCGGTGCGATGGCGAAGTAGCCTGCAAGAAAAGCGAACGACGATCCCAGAAACGCAGGAACCCTGCCTTTGGAAACAAGATGGAACAGCAAGGTGCCCAAGCCCGCGAACAACAGCGTTGCCGACACGGACAAGCCAGTAAGGATCGGGACGAGAATGGTGGCCCCGAACATGGCGAACATGTGCTGGAAACCGAAGACGACCATCTTCGGAATGCCCAGCGTACGGGCGTCATAGACCGCATCGGGGGCGTCTTCCCCACCCATAGTAGGGACGTCGGAAAGTTGCGCTTTCGCTTCCATCTCATCTCCGTTTCCAAACGACAAGCAGACAGCCGCGCCGAAGTCCTGGAGCTGCGTTTGGGAGATGTTTTTGGACTACATCGGCTGCATTTTCCAACCGACGATTATAATGGACAAAAGCGCATCCTCGACCAGAAAGGACAAGCAATATGTCCGAAGTACATGTCCTCGACCATCCCCTTATCTCCGACAAGCTCACGCGCATGCGCAAAGTCGAAACCACCACGCAGGATTTCCGCCTGCTTCTCAAGGAAGTTTCCCTGCTCATGGGCTATGAAGTAACGCGCGACTTCGAAACAAAGGACACCACGGTGACCACTCCCATCTGCGAAGGCACCTTCCCCATGCTCGCCAAGAACTTCTTCACCATCGTACCCATCCTACGCGCGGGCATCGGCATGGTCGACGGGCTACTCGAGCTCATGCCCTTCGCCCATGTGGGCCACATAGGGCTCTACCGCGACGAAGAGACACACGAGCCCGTCGAGTACTACTACAAGATGCCCGAAAACGTGGAAAGGTCGGAAATCATCGTAGTGGACCCGATGCTTGCCACGGGCGGGTCGGCATCGGACGCACTAGGCAGCCTCAAGAAGCACGGTTGCACCAACATCCGCCTGATGAACCTGGTGGCGGCCCCCGAAGGCATCGCCGCGGTGCAGAAAGCACACCCCGACATAGACATCTACGTTGCAGCCATCGACGAGCGCCTCAACGAAAACGCCTACATCGTGCCCGGATTGGGGGATGCCGGCGATCGGATCTTTGGCACCAAATAGGTACCTCTCGACGCTGCAAACGGCTGACGCGCCCATCCTTGCCCCTTGTTTCGTCGCTTGCGTACCTTAGTACGCGGCGCGACGAAGGCGGGGCAATTATGGGCACGGCAGCCGTTTTCGCTGACGCTTCGACCATACCCGCCGCGCCTTCGCTCGCGCTCGGCGCTGGACAAAAGCCTCGCGGGACCTGCGGCTCTGCGGGACCTACGGGCACGGCAGCCGTTTTCGCTGACGCTTCGACCACCTGCGCCTCCCCAATGGTCGGGGGTCAACCTGCGCAGCCCATCGCTGCGCTCGGGCTGGTGGGGCCTGGCGGGACCTGCGGGCGCGACGGAGTCGCTTCGCTCTCCGCCTCTGCCGATCGCCCTCGCGGGACCGGCGGAGGGGACCGTGCCCTTTATCCGCTGATTAATCTTAGGGTTTTTGCACAATGCTGCATTTCAAAAGGCTGTTTTTGCGGGCATGGGATATGCTTTGACAAATGATATAGAACTACCTGCATTTAGTGAAAGGACTCTCTTATGGATACACAGGCGAACGTTTACGATGCAGTCATCGTGGGAGCGGGACCGGCGGGACTTACCGCCGCCCTGTACTTGGCTCGTGCACGCATGCGCGTGATCGTGGTTGAAAAGGACAAGTTCGGCGGACAAATCACCATCACCGAAGAAGTCGTCAACTACCCAGGCATCGAGCGCACGAGCGGCAAGGCACTCACCGACACGATGCGCAAGCAGGCAGAGGCGTTCGGCGCCGAAATGAAGCTTGCCGAAGTGACTTCCATCGAAGAGGGCGAAGTGAAGATCGTGCACACCTCCGCAGGAGACATCGAAGCACATGCCGTGCTGCTTGCCATCGGCAGTCAGCCACGCAGCATCGGATTCCCCGGTGAGGCGGAGTTCAAGGGACATGGTGTGGCCTATTGCGCCACATGCGACGGCGAGTTCTTCACTGGAAAGCGCGTCTACGTGGTAGGAGGCGGATTCGCAGCGGCCGAAGAGAGCGTCTTTCTGACCAAGTACGCATCCGATGTGCACATCCTCATTCGCGGCGACGACTTCAGCTGCGCACCTGCCGCCGCAGACCCCGCCCGCGCCAACGACAAGATCAGTATCCACACCAACACCGAAATCGCAGAGCTTTCAGGCGATGCAATGCCGCGCAAGATCGTGACCAAGAACAACAAGACAGGCGAAACCGAGACATTCGAAGCACCCGAAGGCGACACGTTCGGCGTGTTCGTCCTGGCAGGCTATGCCCCCGACACTGCGCCGTTCAAGGACCTGGTTGAACTGGATGAACGCGGAAACATCGTCACGCACGACACCACGCACACGAGCGCGGAAGGCATTTTCGCTGCAGGAGACGTAACGGTGAAGAACCTGCGTCAGGTCGTCACCGCTACAGGAGAGGCCGCCATAGCTGCGACCGAGATGGAACACTACATCGCCCAGCGCCAGAAAGCAACCGGCATCGTGCCGCAAGCCCCTGCCACGCGCATGGGCACACCAACCCAGGAGGCAAACGCCGCCCCTGCAGCTACGGCAAGTGCCCCTGCATCTGCCGGCACATTCTTTGACGCAGACGCTGCCGCCCAGATAGCAGCCGTGTTCGAGCGCATGGAGCGACCCATGGTACTCGACCTCGCGCTCGACGACCGCCCCGTTTCCGCGGAGCTCGAGGCGTACGCCACCGAGCTTGCGGGCCTGGGAGACAAACTGACAGTTTCGAAGTCCCAAGCCGAAAGCGAAGACCACCTGCCCCGCGTGGCAATCTGCGCGCCGGACGGAAAGCCAACCGGCCTTGCCTTCCACGGTGTGCCGGGGGGCCACGAAGGCAACAGCTTCATCCGAGGCTTCTACAACGCCGCCGGCCCCGGTCAGCCGCTCGACGACGCGACCCGCACCGCAATCGAGGCGATCGACAAGCCGATCAAGCTGCAGATTCTCGTGTCGCTTACCTGCACCATGTGCCCCGACTTGGTAGTGGCCGCCCAGCGCATCGCAGCGCTCAACCCGCAGGTGACCGCAGAGGTCTACGACATCGCCCATTTCCCCGACCTGCGCGAAGCCTACAACGTGATGAGCGTTCCCTGCCTGGTCATCAACGACGGAGAAACCGTGAGCTTCGGGAAGAAAGGCATTCCGGAGCTGCTCGAACTCATAGCCTAGAAGGTCGCGAACGCACCGCGCGCTACAACGTAGGTTGTAAATAGCGCGCCAAATGTATGTCACCGCACCGCGTCTTTGCACACGGCGCGGTTTGCATGCGTACAATGACGTCGTTTCATACGTATCGGACGATTCCGCGAGGACACTTAGTTGATAGACCGTTCTTTGTTTGCATTGCCGAAAGTCGGCATGGTAATGGGCATACTGCTCGGTGTGTCGCTTGCATACGCGGCATGCACGCTGGGCGAAGCGTTCTCTCTTGCGCAAGCCATCACCAACCTCTGGGAAGGCGGGGCGCTCCCTGAGCAAGTTACGCTCCTTTGCGTGTTCGCTGCCTGTTTTGTGGGCAAGCAGGTCCTTGTCTTCGGACGCGACACGTTCCTCGCCCGTTTTTCGCAGCAGCGCGTGAGCGAGCTGCGCGACCAGCTCCTCGACGGCGTCTTCGGCAGCAAAAGCGGCATCGTCTCCGAGCATGGTTCGGCGGCCGTCACTCAAGCGGCGCTCGACGGCATCGACCAGGTGGAGACCTACCTTTCGCTCATCCTTCCCAAGATCGTGGGAATCGTCGCGATTCCGATACCAGTGCTCATCGCTGTGTTCACGCTCGACGTCGTCTCCGGCGTTATCCTGCTCGTTTTCTTCCCCGTCATCATCTTCTTCATGATACTCATAGGCAAGCAGGCAAGCGCCCGCGCAGAAGCGCAGTACAGCACCTACAACGCGCTTTCGAACCACTTCATCGACACGCTGCGTGGCATCGAGACGCTCAAGGTGTTCGGGCGCAGCAAGTCCTACCGCACGCACATCTTCGAGTCGAGCGAGGACTTCAGGCGCGCCACCATCGAAACGCTCAAGATTGCCACGCTTTCGAGCGGCGTGCTCGACCTGATCGCGACGCTTGGCGTGGCCGCCGTGGCGCTCATGCTGGGATTCCGTCTGCTCGACGGCACCATCCTGCTCCTGCCAGCCCTGACAGTGCTCATCCTCTCCCCCGAGTTCTTCTTGCCCATCCGCGATTTCGCGGGAGACTTCCATGCATCGCTCGACGGCAAAAACGCCCTTGTAAGCATCATGTCCATGGTCTCCGGTGCTGCAAAAGACGGCGTAAGCGCCAGCGAAGTTGCCCCGTGGAACGCCGAGTCAGTCCTTCGGTTCGACAACGTGTCCTTCTGCTACGACCAAGCCGAAGATGCGCCTGCGTCCGAACAAGAGAGCGGTGCACCTGAAACGCCACCGGTGCATCGCGCCCTTGACGACATCAGCTTCGAAGCCAAGGGCTTTGCCAAAGTGGGCGTGGTGGGCGTCTCCGGTTCGGGCAA
>JAFUCW010000428.1 GCA_017459485.1 Eggerthellaceae bacterium
GCGAGCCAAAGGGAGGCATTTGACTCACGCGCATTTGGTCCACGCGCATTGGGTCCACGTGCATTTGACTCACACACATTTGACTCATACCGCACAGCCAGCACGCCTCCCATCAAGCATGGCATCCTTGAGGAATGCATTTTCCCCTCCAAGCGCAGAACCAATAAGATGAACTTCGCCGCAAAGCGAGCGCACCTCTTTCAGCAGGGCATCGTTTCGCACCTGCGGCTCCATGACCAATACGCTGTCGCAAGGGAAAAACCTCTCGGTCCCATCTCCAATGACTACAGACACGCCCTGCTTGGTAATCTGCCGATAGGTAACACCCGTGAACGTCTCCACGCCCATCTGGTCAAACCAGGGGGAAATACGCGACAGAAGCTTTTCAGGAATAGAACCACCAAGCCTGTCACCAGTTTCAAGGAGTACCACCTTCTTACCGCGTTTCCGCATGAACACGGCGCATTGGACCCCTTCGGCTTTTCCTCCCAGCACCACAATGCTTTTCCCCACCGGCAGGAAGCGCTCGCTCAACGACGCAAGCTTTTCAGGACCGAACATCTTCATCGGCACCGATGCCATCTTCTTCAAGGTCGGAACCGTATAGACATTTTTACCCTGAATGCCAGGCACGTCGGGAATGTAATACGGAGCCCCTTCGGCGATAATCACCGCATCGGGATTCTCCTGCATGATGGTCTTGGCGTTAGCGACGGTTTTCAAGCGAACGGTCACCGTGCTTTTCTCAATCTGGCGCACGAGATAATCATGAAGCAGCATGACGTTTTCCACCGTACTGCCCTTAATCATGGCCGCAAGCTCCAATGACCCGCCCAAGTGCCCCTCTTTCTCGAAAAGAACCACCTCGTGCCCCCGCAACGCTGCCACGCGGGCCGCCTCCATTCCGGCTGGCCCGCCCCCAACCACGACAACCTTGCGCGGCTGCCGCGCTGGATGGATCTGTAATTCTCTTTCCCGTCCCATGGCGGGGTTCACCCGACAACGGCGTGGCTCGGTAAGCGGATCTTCGCACGTGGCGCAACGAGTGCAATGGCATATGTCGGCTGCGCGGCCTTCGGCAAGCTTGTTCGGCAGCTCGGGGTCGGCATAAAGAGCCCTGCCCAATGCGATCAGGTCGGCGTTGCCCTTCTTGAGCGTCTCCTCTGCCAAATCCTCGTCCATGCGACCTGCCGCAATCACAGGAATGCCCACCGACCTCTTTATTGCCACCGTTCCTTCCATGTTGATGCCCTCGTGTTTGTAGGCGTCCATGAACAGCTCCATGAAATCCTCGGGCTCTGGATAGGGAAAATAGTCGGGGCAGTATTTGAATGGCAATGGACCGTAACCGTACCCATTGACGCTGATGTAGTGAATGCCTGTCGTCTCAAGGCGCGCAGCTATCTGCGCAGCAACCGACGGCGTCAGGCGCCCTTCAGCGCCCCATTCCTGACCATTCATGCGCAAACCCACAATAAAGTCGCTGGGCACGGCGTTTTTGATGCCATCTATTACTTCGCGAACATATCTCGTGCGGTTCTCGATGTTTTGGGTACCGTACTCGTCGGTGCGCTTGTTCCAGATATCGGTCAGAAAACTCGCGAAGTAGTACCCGTTGGCGCAATGAACTTCAACCCCGTCCCATCCGGCTTGCAGAATGCGCACGCATGCCTCAACATAGGCCTGCTTGTTCTCCGCCATTTCCTCGACGCTCAATGCACGTCCTGGCATCAAATGAGGCGAAGGCGAAGGCAGCTGTTCTTCGGTCAGCGCCGAAGGCCCCATAGGAGGCTTGCCGTCGATCGTGGCGCGTGCGCTCGGTCCCAAATGGTTGACCTGCGCCACCAGTTTCGAACCATGCGCATGAACCGCCTCGGCTAGTTTTGCAAGCCCCTCTATAAACATGTCGTCATATGTGCAACAGTACGGTACTCCCGCAGGAGGCTCTTGCCATGCCACGCCCCCCACAACAAGCATTGACGCGCCACCTTTTGCCAAAGCCTCGTAAGTTGCAATGGCGCGATCGCTGACCGTGCCATCTGCATTCCAAAACATGGTTGCCTGCGGGGCCTTGATCATGCGGTTCTTCAATTCCACCCCATTGGGCAGTCGGATCGGTTCAAGCAGGTGTTCGTATGCCATAATTGTTTCCTTTCGCGCATAATGCCTTCTCCCGGGAAGTACCTGCATTGTTCCAAAGGTGCAACGCGCATTCTGTGATGGCAGTCACAACACGTACAACCATTCTTTGGCATAGTGATGCAGCGTAGATACCAACGAAAGGAGCAGCTGATGTTCAGCGAAGAAACCCTTGAAGAACTATTAGACGAAGAACGGCGACTCACCTTTCCTCGTTTCGACAACGAGGATGCTTTCCGGCTTGGCTGCATGCTCTATGCCGACGGCGCAGAAGAAGAAGCGCCCTACGCCATCCGCATTGTAGTCGATGACCTGATTGCGTTTCAAGCGTTCATGCCCGGAACCGGGGCTGAAAACAGCAACTGGCTTGACCGTAAATGCGCTACGGTCATGCATACGGGATCAAGCTCGTACCATGCCTTTGTCGCCAAGGAGCTCTACGGAGAAAAAGAGGAATGGCAAAGGGACGGCGCCCACGCATTGTACGGCGGAGGATTCCCGCTTACGGTCGACGGGCAACTGCATGGCGTCATAGCAATTTCGGGCATGCCCCACGCAAAAGACCATGCGCGCGTTGTGCAGACAATCGAAAAGTTCTTGCGCTCCGAAGCGTAAGCAAGGGACGCTTTTGCACCCAGCAGAAACCAGAGCGCGCTTCCACCTAGGAATCCTGGCGCGTCACATACATCGACAAGTGAGCAAGACGGTCGTAGGAAAGGATCTTCACGCGACCGCGCGAAACATCAACGATGCCTTCGCTGCGCAGGTCGGACAGAGCGCGCGAAACGCTCTCCCTTGACGTCGCCAGCGCCTTTGCCAACTCCTCTTGCGAATAGACAACCTCCGAATTGCTTTGCACGTGCAGCAGCAAGAAACTGCAGAGCCGCTTGCGCACGGAACTTTCGTTTGACACAAGGCGAAACAGCGTGTAGTTAGCCCATTTGCACCATGCATCAGACATGCACTGCCACAAGTCGGGATTCTGGCACATGAGCTCGAAAAGCTCTGCCTTGGGAATAACGATTGTGGCCACTTCTCCCGCTGCCACAAAAGCCGTGACCGCCTCCATCGGCGTCCCGCCCGATGCGCGATAAAGCGGGACGATGATTCCCGGCCCATGCAAAGAAAGCGTGAGGACCGTCCCGTTTTCGTCGTAGAACATAAATGCAGCCTCACCGCTGCAAATGTAGTAGTAGTACTCCGTCCCCTCGGACGAAAACCCCTGAATGGTTTCGCCGGGCTCGAATCGTTTGTAGCTGGGAAAGCGTTGAGAAAAAAGCCCCTCGTACGCCGAAAAATCCCCCGCCAGAGAAATGCTCAGCGGAATTGTCCTCGACCTTTCGTCATCCATGCGGTCCCCCTTCGCTTCCAACGACGTTGCTGCAGCGGCCTGTCCCCGCAAGGCGCATCCCGGATGAGTCACCTCCAACCAGGATGCGCCTGTCTGCCAGTAAGTCAAAGATAGGATAAGTCTACACTACCCTTAGCTCATTAGTTCCGCTACGCTCCTCCTATGCGGCGGCCTTGGCCTCCGCTTTTTCGGACGAATCCGAGAACTCCCCCGAAAGCTTACGCTGCTCGAAATGCTTGTTCGCCTTTGCCGCAATGGGAAGCAACGCCAGGCCGACCACTGCCAATGCGGCCGCAAAGTAGAAGGCCGGCACGAACGAACCCGTAGACGTCTCAATCGTCGCCGCCGCCATGGGGCCGATAAAGCTTGCCGCCGTGAACGCTCCGAAGAAGATTCCCCAGTTCATACCGAAATGCTTCGTGCCGAACACGTCGCTGACAATGGAAGGCATGATTGCCATGATAGAGCCGTACGCAAACCCGACCATCACGATGGCAACTATGAACATCGGGAAGCTGTTCACGCGCGGGAACAGGATGCCCATTGCAACGATGAACATCACCATGACAATGCCCAAGGTCTGGAAGCGTCCGATCTTGTCGGAAAGCGTTCCGAAACCAAAGCGACCCGAGAAACTCGCTACTGCCATGATGGCGACCAGTGCGGTACCTTGCGCAGCCGTCAGGCCAACCATGTTGGTAGCGATAGCGGCAGCCTGGCTGGTGAGCATAAGGCCGGACACGTCGCCAAACAGCAAGATGACCCACAGCAGATAGAATACCGGCTGCTTGAACATGTCGCGGGTAGTCACGTTGGTGCCTTTGACCACCAGCTCTTCTTCGCTGGGAGTGTAACCGGCGGGCAGGTACCCGTCAGGGGCTTCCTTCACGCCCAATCCGAACACGACGCGAACGACCAGGAAGATGATGCCGCACAGCTTAAACGCGGTGAACACATCGTAGGTTTCGATGAACATGGTGCCCAGTGGGGCGAACAGCAGCGGTGCCAAGCCCATGGCTCCCGCACACACGCCTACGGCCATTCCGCGCTTGTCGGGGAACCATTTCTGCACAACCGTGATGCAGGCGTTGTACACGAATCCGTCGCTGAAGCCCGCAATAACGCTGAAGAAGAGGTAAAGCTGCCACACTTCGTGCGCATAACCGGTCAGAAACCAACCCAGTGCGAAGCCGAAGCCCGATATTGCGCACAGCGTACTTGCCTTGACCCTCCGCATCAGCCAGCCGCACATCAGACACGAAACCAACGCCATGATCTCGAAGAACGAGTAGGCGAAGGTTACGGTACCTGCATCCCAACCGTTTGCCTCCATCAGCGGGTTGCGGAAGATGCTCCACATGAAGATGGCCCCTGTCAATCCGCCACACACTGCACAGCAGATAAGGACTATGTAGCGATTGATGGTTTTGGATTCTTTCTTGCGCTTGCTCATCGTCTTGTTCTTGCAGGACACGCCGCTTCAACCTTCCTGCAACTCCTTTCGATCACAGTCTGCTTCGACGCTATGACCAGGATAAAGAGAGCCGCCACAATGCTCTGTGACGGCTATCACGCATGCGTATCTTTTGCAAAACGAGGCAAACTATTTCCTATTCGGCCTTTTCGATACCGCAGGACTCAAAGCTGGAGAGAGCCCAGTCCTTGCCGCGCTTGGGACCGGACACCTCATGGCACGGCGTTGTGATAATGATCAAGGCAAGCACCAAGAACGCCACCATAAACACGATGCAGAGCCAATACCCGGTAATCGCGTCGAACCCGCCTCCCAGGTCGATCAGCACGCCCAGAATCACAGGAGAGAGGCCACCGAGCACGCCCGCCGTGGTGCAGCATGCAATTGCCGAGGAGAGTTTGTCGCGCGGAACCGATGCGCCCGCAATGCGATAAAGCACGGGGAATGCCGCATTCATGCAGAAGCCCATGAGCAGCTGAACGCCCACAAGGGCAGGAACGCCAGTCTGCACGAAGGGAAGGAGGCAGAACGTCACGGCAAGCCATGCACAAGAGATCTGCACGGTGCGTTTGGCGCCAAACTTATCCGAGAATGCACCCCAGAAGATCTGGCCTATGCCTGCAGTAAGCGTAAAAACGACCGAGAATGCTGCAGCCGTGGAATTGTCGTAACCGCATTGATAGGTGAGGAACGGAGTAAGCCAGTAACCGAAGCCGAAGTACGCGATCATCAAGCATGCATATACCAAAAAGCCTGCAAGCACGTTGTGGTTCTTGAGCAGCCTCAGCGTCGTCATGAACCCGCCGTCGCTTTTGCTTGCACCAGACAGGTACGCCTGATGATGGGCGTCAACCTCTTCGACGGTTAGATGGGGAGTAAGGCCCATTTGCTTCATCTTCTCGTTGTTGCGTGCAAAGCGGTTGCGGTTGGCGTACAAACAATAGATGACCCAAAACACGATCGGGATAATGGGAAGGACCAGGAACGGTATGCGCCAGTCCCCTGTTGACGAAAGGATGAACGATGCACCTAGCACCACCAATGCCGAACCCCAGGGATAGGCAGTGTGGTGCGTGTTGATTACGAATCCCTGGTGCTCCTCAGGCCACCATTCGGCAGCCGCAGACGCTGCGTAGCTTTCGTCGGGAGCCGCGAACATAAACCGCACGATCTGGAAGATGAACAGCATGGTGATGCTCGTAACTGCGGGCAAGCCGATGAAGAACGTGAACAGCAGGTACACCGCAGCAACGATAACCTGAGATTTCCTCCGGTTCCACGCCAGCCCTTTTCGTTCGCCCCACGCAGTGATGAGCAGGGCTCCCAAACCAGCGGCAACCGTACCGGCGCTGCTCAGCAGGCCAGACATGCTAGGCGTTAGGTTAAACGCTTCGATAATCGCAGGCAGAAGCCTGTTCATCACTTCGCGCGCGCCTGCATTGAACGCGTATGTCACCCACACGAGCAGAAGCAGCACCCAGGATGTCCCCGGTGCGTGTGGAAGAAAAGAACTTTTCTTATTCATTGTCATCCCTTTCACATATGGAACCGAAGCCAGAAGGCGACTCCGGATTTGCAGAATCAAAAAATGTATGAGAAGCACACGGTTCGCGCCGCTTTTCCGCTTTTACGACAATCCATTGCGGTAGCGCCGCCAAGCCGTTGTAGCGCCAGTCGTGTGCGTGTTGCAATTTGTCTTCGTCGTCGACCAAGTCGTCCCAGAAGGTCCCGGGCAATGCATGCAGCTCGAGCAGTGCGGAGAGAACCAGACCGCTCGAAACGACGGAATTGACGATGTCTTGCACCCTCCAGTGGTAGGTAGCCCCCTTTGCGAACGGGCCTGTTGCCTCGTAGGGCTTCTTCACAGCCACTTTGTCCACATAGCCCGCAAACGGGTAAATGAACGGATGCGTGTCGAACAGGAGGTACGATCCCCCAGCGACCAAAATGCGCTCGACGCCAGCGAACAAAGCACCAAGGTCAGAGACGAACGGAAGAAATCCGTTGGTGGAGACGACCACGTCGAACGATTCGTCGAGTGCTTCGGGCATGTCCATCGCATCTGCACACACATAGGCTATGTCGACGCCC
>JAFUCW010000429.1 GCA_017459485.1 Eggerthellaceae bacterium
AAGATGGCTTTCATTTTTGGTGAGAGATCGATGGCCTTATCATAGAACACATAGCCTATAGTGCATGCAACGGTGAAGAAGCTTCCAAATTTTTCTCCGGTCCAGAAAAGGTACAGGCAGAACAGCACAATCGTCGTTATGCCCAGCGCGCGTCTTCTGTTATGCCGAATGGCTATTGCCGGAAACACCATAAGGTATGCTTGGATAGCGTCGATGCGCTTCCAAAGTCCTGTAATGTACAAGCTGTCGTATTTAAAGCGATTGATACCCTCAGCAAATGATGGGTGGGCAATAACATGCAGAAAAGAAAGGGCAACCAGGGCGAAGGCAAGGATCTCGCAAGTAAGAACAAGTCTTTCTTTGAATTGAGTTCCTTCGGTGTTGTGGTTTGGCTGTGTCCTCGTTTGAGTTCCGAAACGGTTATCAGCTACGAACAAAAGCGCAATGAACAACCATCTGGCCATGATAAGTAGAGGCAGCGATCCGACGAAGTGGGTTTCGGCGCTGAGTTCGTCAAGTTCGAATGATCCGAACTCGCAAAACGCGCAGCCAACAATGTTTGCAACCACTGCAAATATGAAGGGAAGGTATTTCAGGAAGAAGGCGGGCTGTCTAAAGAAGGAAAAAAGAATATACCCGACGAAAACAGCGAGCGCCACTACACTTGCTGCAGGGAGTAGGTAGAAGATAGCGCACAATGCGAGAGCTAGCAGGCATACCGCTTCAAGTGCCAGTTCGCGAATGCTCCATCTTTCAAGTGGGGGAACAGGTGCTGTTGTTGTTCGTACTGTATTCATCCTAGCTCTGTACGCGGTTTTCTGGGGAATGATTTGCGTGCATATTGCCGCTCACGAGAATTTAACGGGATTCGCAAAAATACTTGCGCATCATCAAAGCCCCATTCTCTCAATCTGGCAGGAGTGCATCGTGGTTTCGGAATCGTAGGTTATGCCCACCAGGATGCATTCACCAGAAAGGCCGTCTAGTGCGGCAGGGTAGTTGCGCGCCTTGATCTGGTCGATGGCCGCAGCTACCGGATGGTTCCATTTCAGCTCCACGACAAGCGGGGGAAGGGTGCTTGAGCGCTTGGGAATGAACACGACGTCTGCGTGTCCGCGGCCCCCGGGTAGTTCATCAATACGAAGATAGTCGTCTATTGACCAGATGTAGGCTAGCTTGACTGCCGCACGCAATGCCTGTTCGTCATTGTAGTAGTGCGGGCCGGCGGCACTGTTGTGAGCACGTTCGATGGCGTCGGCAACATAGGCCGCGTCGCCTTCAATGGTGCGCCTTTGCAGTTCGCGGCTTTCGCGCACCAAGCGGGCCAGCTGCGGCCGGGACCCCGCTTCTATGGCGTTGCCGAACTCGCGGCGAATCTCTTCGTTCGGGATGAACACGCATCGCTCAACTTGATCGTATCCAAGGTAGCCAAGATGGACGAGAAGGGCGTAGACGTCGTCTTTTGACTTGACGTCGACCATGGAATTCTCGAAAAGCCCTACGTTGGTGGGGATCATTGCTCCGTCTAGCATGGCCACCAGATCGGTGGCAACCCCGTCGAAATCCATGTCTATGTAGGTCGACAGGGATTCGTAGGTTTCCGTGTCGGTCCAATAGCTGGAGTACTGCCGTTCGGCGATTGCGCCGGCCACGCTTCGCGGGTTGTATACGTGAATCCGCTCTTGGCCCATCAGGTATCCATCGTACCAGTGGGCCATCTCATCGAAATGCATCTCAAACCGATCGCAAAGCAGCATCACATCGTCTTCGTTGAATCCCGTAAGGCCGGCTAGCGTTTTAGGGTCTGTCACAGTGTATTCAGTGAACATGTTCAACGCGGATTGCTTTCCGTACTTGCGTATAGGCAGTATGCCCGTCATGTAGCATGCCTCTACATAGTTGCGCCCTTTTAGTAGATCGCGTAGAAAGTCCAGGTACGATCCTTGCGCTTGGCGATCTTCCGCTGCTTCGCGCATGATGCAATCCCATTCGTCTATGACGAACACGAACCCAGAACCTTTGCTGTCTCGAACAAGGGATAGGGCTTCGAAAAGGTTGTCGTAGCCAGCGGAAAGGGCCTTGGGCCATGCTGCCTCCAACTCGGAGGCAACTTTACGCGCGATAGCGTCGGGAATGCCGTTTGGGCCACTGGCCAAGGATGCGATGTGCGTCATGTCTAGCTTTATTACGTCGTGGGCGTTCAGGTGCTTTTCGAAGGTGGTATCGCGTGAAACGTTCAGGTTGTTGAATTGCCCACGGGAGTCCGCGCCACGGGAATAGTAGGCTACCAGCATGTCGGCGTCGGCAGATTTGCCGAAACGCCTAGGGCGGCTCACACAGACGAATGCGCGGCTTGTTCCCATGCGTTCGTTCAAAAAGGAAGCCAAGCCTGTTTTGTCGACGTAGAACAGGTCGTCCAGCAGCAGTTGAACCATGGTATTGTCCGGGTTCAGGTAGCTGCCC
>JAFUCW010000430.1 GCA_017459485.1 Eggerthellaceae bacterium
GGGAACCCTTATCTTATTCGAACTCAAGAAAATCCTGGGCAACCGCGCAGGTATGGTGGCGTGCGCCCTCGTGCTCGCGATGCTCGTGGCAGTCACGGTACTGAACTACACATCGGCTGTCACTCGCGACGTGTTCACGGGCGAGGTCGTCTTCGGGGCAGATGCCCAGCAGTCAATCCGCAACCACGAAGAGTCGCGTGCGGGCTTGCTCACCGACGAGCGCATGGCCGCCGACGCGGCGACGCTCGACGCCGCCAACCGGCTCGCAGACGAGACGCCTGGCCTCGTCGACCTCGGAAACCAGCAGGTCATCGACACATATGGCTTGGAATTCTGGCAGCAGACGAGGGCCGTGTTCGAGGACGACTACTACATGGAGATGGTGGGCACGCTCGACTCGGCGAACCCCCGCGCGACCAGCCTGCGGGACGGTGCGAGGGAGCGAATCGAAGGGGCGCTCAGCCAGGGCTTCTTCGGCTACTTCCCCTACTCCGATGCCGAAAAGGCCTACTGGCGCAGCCTCGAGGACGGCATCTCCTGGCCCATGGAATACGGCTACGAACGTGGCTGGCACGATGTGCTGCAATGGAAGGGCTTCTCGGGTTTGGCGGTCATCGCCGTCTGCATCGCCCTTTCGGGCGTGTTTGCGGGCGAATACCGCGATCGCACGGTTGCGCTGGCGCTGCCCACGCGGCGCGGAAAACGCACGCTCCCCGTGGCGAAGGTCGCGGCATCTCTCATTTTCACGACGGCCTATTGGGCCCTGCTTACCGCATTTGTCATAGGCACCCGTGTGGTGCTCTACGGAGCCGACGGATGGGACCTGCCGCTGCAGGTGTCCGCCGGGCTAGACAACCCCTACCCGCTCGCGGTGGGACAGGCGGTCATCCTTTCGTACGCGCTCGGGTACCTGGTGTCGCTGGGGATGGCGGCCTTAGCGCTTGCGCTCTCGTCGAAGGTCCGCTCCACTATGCCCGTCGCTGCCGTGACCATGGCATTCGTGTTTCTGGGCGTGCTCGGCATGTTCGCGACCCCGATGGCAAAACTTGCGCTCCTCACGCCCTTCAGCGGGATAAGCTATGCGTATGACCACATGGTGTCGTATGCGGCAGGAACGCTCGTGGCGGACCTGCCCATAATACTCGCGGTGCTCTACGCTGCCATGGTCGTCATACTCGTACCGTTTGCGATGCGCGCGTTCAAAAGGCACCAGGTGGCATAAATCGCTTCATCCAGACGGGCAGAATTCTGCCCGTCTTCCAATCCTGCTGTTCCGTCCCTACAACGCGGCCTTCTTGTAGCGTGTAGCACGCCCAGCCCCGATCTTTGCAATGGAGCCTTCGCGCACCATGCGACCCAGCACTGCCTCGACCGTCGTGGGGCTCACGTCCGGCAGAATCTCACAGATCTCGCGCTTTGAAAGGGGCGTCAGACTGCCCAACACCACTGCTTCGATGCGACCCGACTTGGTTGCACGCCCGCCTTCGACCGTGGCGAACCTGCGGTCGAGCTCCTGGTAACAGCGGTACAACGTGCGCAAGAAATCGCCCATAAACGGAAAGTAGTCGTTCGCATTTTCATGCCAGCCAACCGAAGACTGCCTCAGCGCTTCGTAGTAGCCAGTCTTCTGCTGGTTGATCTGCTCTTCGAAGGAGATGTACTTCCCCGCGTCGAAACCGTTCTTGTATAGCAACAGGAGCGATAGCAAGCGCGACATGCGCCCGTTGCCGTCGCGAAACGGGTGAATGCACAGAAAGTCTAGGATAACGCAGGGAATAAGCAGAAGCTGGTTGATCGATGCGTTGTCACGCGCGTCATGATAGGACAGCAACAACTGCTCCATGGCCTGCTGAATTTGTACAGCGGGAATAGGCCGGAAGCGCACGCGGCGCATGCCCTGTGCATCGATTTCCATAATGACGTTGTCGTCAGCCTTGTACGTGCCGCCCGAACCATCAGGCACCAACGACAGCATGATGCGGTGAAGCCCCAGGATGTCGCTTTCGGAGAACTGGAGGATTTCATAGTTGGTGTGCACTTCGGCAAGGGCGTCGCGATACCCGGCGATTTCGGCCTCGTCGTGGTTGAGCGGAGCACTGTTGGCGTTGACGATGGCAGCAATTCGCTCGTCGGAGGTGACTATGCCCTCGATCGCGTTCGACCCCCTCACCGACTGGATGCGCGCGATGGACTCGAGCTCGGTGAAAGCTTTCGCATAGTCTTTCTTGCGCACCTGGGCAAGCGTTTTCAGCGAGCTGATGCCTGCTGTCACGTCCACCAAACCAGAAGGCAGAAGGCTATTGTCCAAGAAGTTGTAGTCGAACCTATGCATTACCTGTCCTTCGAACTTGTTCGTTTCTGCATATTGTATCGTATTCTATATGCAGAGAAAGTCCATTCGGAAACTGTTTATGCATATTCTTTATGCTTCTATATGCAGATAGCTACGCCTATGCCAAAGATTGAGCGCCTACGGCCAAAAACTCTGGGAGTTCGCAACTATTGCGTCAAAGAAAACTCCCCGCAACCAGCAAGGTTACGGGGAACGCTTTTGCACGAAAAACAGCCTATCCTTTGGCGAGGAAACCTTTCTTCTTCATAAGTACTATTCAAATTCGCAACTAAAGATAAAATAATTGCACGTAAGTTCACATAAAAAGGAATGACCATGGCTAACGTAAACATCACTATTCGCATGGATGAAGATCTTAAAAAGGAAGCAGATGCCCTATTTGATGAACTGGGAATGAGCTTCACTACAGCAATTAATGTGTTTGTCCGTCAGTCGCTTCGCGAAGGACGCATCCCATTCGAAGTAACGTCAAAACCACAAGTTGAATATGCAGTTATGAATCTGCAGGACAATCATGCAACAACAAGCTGAATGTTTAACCGAAACGGACAATAATCCTCATCTCTACTGTTTTCATCTTCCTTTTTCCAAAGGACATGTGCTTAACCTCATCGCTCAAATCGTCTGGACAACCGTACCAGCAGTAAACATCATCAAGCAGCATTCCTACTGCCGATTTCCCAGATAATAGCGGTGAGATTACGTGAGCACCCTCTTTGGTAACAAAAAAGGGTGATAGACACCTCCACTCATCTTTAACTCTTCCCTCGAGATATAAATCGTATTCAATTCCTATTTATCCTCCTCTATATGCAAGTTGTTTTACGTGCATTTTACTTTATATTATAATATATGCAAATAAGGTTTACTATGAAGTTGAACTTTACAATGAATAATTAATGTCTTACAATATTGTAAGTCAAAAAGGAGCTTACCTTGTTTGACGAAGTAAGCGTAGATAGTCGTATTGGTGTGCGGCATCCAGAATTGTCCGAAGACGATGTTAGAAGTGCCTGGGAAAATGCAATTGTGTATGCGGAGAGAGCAACGAACGGCCTGAGCGCTCCCCTGCTTGTTGCGATTGGGTCAGATAGCAAAGGTCGAATGCTTGAATTGGTGGCTGTTATCGGCGAGAAGGCGATTCACATCTTTCATGCGATGACACCGCCGTCCAAGAAAACGTTAAAGGAACTCGGAGTGAAATAAAGATGGGCGTAACTACAAAAAACGGTACATACCTAAGCGACGAAACGCTCGAAGAAATCGCGCAGGCTTTCGAACGTGGCGAATGGCCCGAAGGCACAACACGAATTCTGCGAGGCCGCCCTTTGATTCTTGGCGAAGAGCTTCAGTCGGTCACCTACAGGGATGCAAAAAGCAAGGTTGCAGCCATGGACAAGCGTGCGGCATCCCTACACATGAGCAGATCCGACTATTTGCGCGACCTGGTAAGCAAGGATCTTGCAACTGCTGCATCTTAAACTAAAACGCGCCAGCATCACCTCATAGCAAATAAGCTACCCTTTGGCTGCACAACGCAGTATGACGTGCCACATCTTATGCAACGGACTGTTGCTCGACTTGGTGCAACTGCGGCACGTACAATAGGTTCAACAATAAGCAACAGCAGACGAAATGAACAGCAAACGAAATAAAGAACGGTAAGCAAAGTAATCACACAAACGAAAGGTTGTGCCATGGCCATCAAAGACGTACTCCCCCAGCTGCGAAAAGATCGCGGGCTTACCCAGGAGGACCTAGCAGCGAAGCTCTTCGTTACCCGTCAGGCCGTCAGCCGCTGGGAGACGGGCGAAACCACCCCCGGCATCGACATGTCAAAGCTCATCGCATCCGTGCTCGACGTGCCTGTCATGCAGCTGCTCGACCTTCCCCAGGAAGAGTCGTGCCAATGCTGCGGCACGCCGTTTTCCGTGCCCAACATGCCCAAGGGCGCAGACGCCGACGGCACCGAAAACCCCCACTACTGCAAGTGGTGCTACGACGCAGGCAAGTTCGCAAACGAAACCATGGAAGAGGTTATCGAGCATTCCGCCCCCTACCTGGTGGAGGCCACGGGCGTCACCTTGGATGAAGCGGTATCCTTCATGGGGGCGCTTTTGCCCACGCTCGGCCGCTGGAAGGACCCCTACGAAGCCGAGGCGCGGCAGCGCTACGGCGACGAAGCTATCGATGCATCGCATGAAAAGCTGGACGCCATGAACGCAGACGAATGGCGGGCGAAGAACCTGCTCGAAGAGTCCATCAAGGTCCAGCTGCGCTTGGCTATTGCAAGCAAAAGCCCCACATCCGCGGAATCCGCTGAACTTGCCCGCATGCATGCGCGCTGGATCAAGATGCACTGGGGCGAAGGCGCCTATTCCCGCGAGGCGCACCTGGGACTTGCGCAGGGCTACCTAGCAGACGAGCGTTTCACCAAGTACTACGACGATGCCTGTGGAGCCGGCGCCACTGCATTCCTGGTCGATGCCTTAAAGGCCAACATCTAGCAAGACGAACCGTCGTCCCCTGTCTTACGATGGACCGGTGGGGACTTTCGCCCCGCCCTGAAACAGAATTCATTGGAGGTAACTTACGCTTCTGTTATACGTAAGGTTAAGCAGCATATGTGTGAAAAATGGTATGGGGCCACAAGCTACTACACACAAGAGACGAAAACCGCGCACCGAGCTGGAGGGAGGAGTCTCGGTGCGCGCGTCTGAAAGGGACCCTCTCCCTTAAGAGAGGGTCATAAGCGGATGTTAGTCATGGCAGGTGTGACACTCGAACGCATTCTCGTGATGGCAGCTGATACAAAACTCTTTCGCATCGCTCTGAGTCGTCGCTGCATCCTGCTCGCTGTGCATCTTATGGCAGTTAGCGCAGGTTATGCTTTCAGCGTGGGTAGCGGTGTCGGGAAGGGCATGCGGGTTGATAGCCGTATCTTCACGGTCAACAAGCATGATTCCTTCAGTCTTTGCAGCAAGATCTTCCAAAGATCCGTGGCACGTGAAGCACTGATCTTGGTCGATTGTCGTACGGCGAAGACGCGTGATCTTGTCCGCTTTGCTTACGTCTGCCTTCGCATGAACCTTGGTTAACCCGGCCTCGTCGGAATGGCATGTCGTGCAATCGAGCGATTTGTGAATCGAGGCACGCATTGCCGTATTCTCGAACGAGTCGTGCTGCGCTGTGTGGCACATCGCGCAGTCGGAAGCCATGGACCACTCAGCACTGGCCGCGCTGGCAGCAGGCTTTGCGGAATCGCCGCTTGCCGAAGCCGTTTGGCCACTGTCCGAAGCCACGGCGCTGCTGCCCGACGCCGCTTGACTGCTGTCCGAAGTCGCGGCGCTACTGTCCGATGCCGCCTGGCTGCTGCCAGGCGTAGAAGGCGAACAGCTAACTGCCAGGACAAGCATGCCCGCCACAAGAGCCGCTACGGCGCACCAGATAAAGATGGCACGAGCGCGTTTTGCTGTCCTAACCATAGGAGCCTCCTTTATTCCCAGGGCGTCTCGGCCGAGACGCTCTGTGCGGCGATACGGCCACAAGTGATGCATTCGGTGATGATGCCGCCGCCCTGATACACCCACATGAAGGTGGAGCTCATCTCACCTGCAGAGTACAGACGAGGGATGGGCTGGTTGTCCCAGCCGACCACACGACGCTCGCCATCGGTCTGGAGGCCACCCTTGGTGTTCGGGCCGCCAGCAACCAGGGGCATGGCGTAGAACGGACCGTCCGCGATGGGCTGGAACCCGGCGTCCACAACCTCGCCTGTGATGGGGTCCTTCTTGGCAGAGGTGCGGCCGAATTCCTCATCGACACCGGTGGCAACGATAACATCGTTGTAGTTGGCAAGTGTCGCTGCAAACGTTTCAGGATCCATGCGACCCTTGTTCAGCTCGTGCGTGTCGCGAATCTTTTCAGCCAGTTCTTCAAACGTTTCGCCCTTCAGGATCCAGCCCTTGTCCACCGGAATCTGGTTTTCTTCATCCCACTCGATGAAACCAAAACCACATGTGGAAAGCGTAAGGTTGACCAGGGAGGATTCGAGGCGCCTCGTCTCATCGAAGATCATGTACGATGGCAGGTTGGGGAACTCGAGCGTCTCGATATCCATGTGCACAGCGTTCTTGTACGAGAAGTAACGGCTTGGGTCGGTCGAGATCAATCCCTCGTTCATAAAGCGCTTGCCATAGGAGTCGACCACGATCGTGCCGGCGCTGCCGACGGAGTCGGTGATTGAGCCGACTTCCATGTCGCCCACCTTCACGTCGGGGCAAGCGAAAATCAGGCGCGAAGCCGCTTTGCCCACCTTGGCAAGCTGTGCACCGGCCTCGGCACCCATACGAATGCCGTCGCCCGTATTCGATGTGGTTCCGTAGAACGCCCAGCCGGTAATACCAGGGCCTTCCAGGAATGCACGGCGCATCTCTAGGCTGTACTCGTAGCCACCGGTGGTCAGGATAACGCCCTTGGCCGCTTTGACGCGCACCTCTGCACCGCCCTGCGTCGCCACAACGCCAATAACCCCACCTGCGTCATTCTTAATCAGGCTTTGGCCAGGGGTCTCCCAGGCAATCGTGATCATGTCTTCGCGATCTTCGACGCCCGTGCGCATGCAGTTGAACACCGCGAAACCTGCTGCGGTGTC
The DNA here is from genome assembly GCA_017459485.1 of Eggerthellaceae bacterium. Lineage (GTDB taxonomy): Bacteria > Actinomycetota > Coriobacteriia > Coriobacteriales > Eggerthellaceae > CACXMZ01. The sequence goes on from JAFUCW010000430.1 coordinate 7,008, forward strand.
GTATTTGTCCATATCGAGTGTGGGGAACTTCGGACCGGTGGCAGAGTTGCCATAGGAGCTGTTGTAGCTCTTGTAACCGCTTTCTTCGGCACCTGGGAACTGAGGGAATGCAGCACCACCGCGCTCGATGGGGTTATAGTCGGGATCAAGGGAGGTCAGGAAGTCTTTGTTCTCGACAACCATTTCTGCAAACCGATCAACAATGCCATCTACAAATTCGGGAGACTGCTCGCCTTCGCTCTTGGTTGGCAGGTTGTCGCCCGAGAACATGGCACGCAGGTAGCTCTTAAGTGCTTCGGGGTCGCCATCTGGATCGGGAGAATGGAAGATACCGCCAGACATCAGCGTATTGCTGAAATGGTTGTCCTCGGGATTCTTCTCGAGCACGATAACGCTGTTGCCCAAGTCTGCAGCCTCGATGGCGGCGCAAGCTCCGGCTCCACCGTAGCCGACGATAACGACATCGGCTTCCATGTCCCACGACTGATCCGTTGCCGGGGCAGCCTGAACATCCGAGCCGCTCTGCTCTGCTGCCGACGCGCTTTGGGCTTCCGAGCTGCTCTGCTCTGCAGCCGATGCACCCTGGGCATTCGAGCTGCAGCCGGCAAGCCCAGCCAGTGCAGCGCCTCCGGCAACGATGCCGGTGCCGAACAGGAACTTCCTACGAGACAGTCCATGTTCGACAACGTCGTCTACATACTTGTTCTTCGACATCTTTCCCTCCTTCAGGTCGATTGCTTGTACGGCGCTCCGTCCGGCAGAGCGCCGCACGGTAAACGGTATGGATTTATGGAAGTAGTTGCCATCGGAATACTGGGTGAAATTGGGCAATTTGAAGATATCACCCTTTCGGGTGAAGGGTTTGACCTGGTATTATGCGATTACCTCTTTATAGTTGCCCGGACAATTATTGTTCGTTTCCGTCGGTCGATTTGAGCGCAAAAAGCTCGTTTCGGCTCGATATGCCAAGCTTTTCGTAAATATGGGAGACATGGGTTTTCAGGGTGTTTTCGGCAA
>JAFUCW010000431.1 GCA_017459485.1 Eggerthellaceae bacterium
CAGGCGTGACGTAGCCGATTGCCTCCTTGATCATTTCGGTATAGGTTTTGGCGGACTCTTCGGTAAGGTGAGTCCCGTCCCCGTCGAACCAGTCGTCATGCCCGGAGCTTATGCCTGCCCATTCGATCAGCTGCACATTGTCATGCGCGGCAGATACGGCGTAGAGCACGGCGTTGTTGTCGTCAGTGTAGCTTTGGGGGCTTCGCACAGTCACGAAATACACTTTCTTGTTCCCAACCGTGGCCAGCAGGTTTTCGACCACTTCCTGGTCGATGGGACCGTTGGTGCCAAGCGCGAACACGACGATAGTGTCGTCGTTGACGGCGCCTTGCTTCTGGTAGGTGTCGAAAATGTCGATTGCTTCCGACATCTGCCTGCTGATGGCCGAGTCGATCAACCCGTTGGGGAACGTCTCCTGGAAAAACGGTATGGTGCGCACCGAAACAGAGTCCCCTATAAGGATAACGTCGTAGACCTTTGTCGCAACTTCCGCGTTGCGCACTTCCTCAAGCTGTTGTTGGGCCTGCTCGGAGGCCTCCTGGAGCGCTTCCATGTCCTTCAGGCCGGATTCGTCGGGAACCAGTGCAAGGCCACCGATACCGACGGCAGCGACAATTGCTCCGATTATGGCCACGATGCGCATGTCGTAGAGCCAGTCGCGCAGTGTCGACTCTCCTCCACGAATGCTTTCGATTATCTCGCCGATCGCGCCATGGCGGATGGGGTTTTCGATAAACGTGTAGGACAGGGCGGATACGCCCACGATAACGGCAAGCTCAAGCAGAAGCCAAAGCGGGTTCGGATCGCTTGTGCTGTTGGGATCGGTCATAAGGAGCAGAATGGGATAGTGCCACAAGTACATACCATAGCTTCGTTTTCCGATCCATACCAGCGGGGGAAGGGCGCATAGTCTTCCAAGCAGGCTGACCGGATGGGCTATAACGGCGATGACGATCGCTGTGAGAATCGAGCACAGCAGGATGCCTCCGCGGTAGAGTAGGGGCGAGTACCCGTTTGCGAAGGCGCACATGGCAAGCACGCCGATCAAGGCCACCGCGCCGATTCCATCGAAGGCCAGTCTGCCGATGGTCCCCAGGCTTCCGCCACTGCGCTCGGTCAGCATGCCCGCCGGCCAGACGAATGCGAGCCATGCACCGATAAGCAGGGAAAACGCTCTCGTGTCGGTGCCGTAATAGACGCGGCTTGGATCGGCAGCCGGATCGTACATGAATGCCATGAGCAACGCCGAGGCGGCTGCAAGCGCAAGCACGCCACGTCGTAGCGGCTTTTCGTTCACTCCCATCCTGAAAAGCAGGAACAGCAAAGGTGGCCAGACCAGGTAGAACTGCTCTTCAATGGCCAGGGACCAGAAATGCTGGAGCGGGGAAGGGGATCCGATCGCGTCGAAGTAGGAGACGTTGTGGAAAATTTGCCACCAGTTGCTGAAGAACAGCAGCGAAGGGACGACATCGGGTCTCATCTTGGTGAGCAAGACGTGGTTGAACAGGGTGCAGAGGGCGGCGACCACCAGTATGACCGTGACGATGGCAGGGACAAGCCTTCGCACGCGCCTCAGCCAGAAGTTCGGCAAGTTGATGGACCCGGACGTGCGGTATTCGACGATGAGCAGGCCGGTGATCAGGTATCCGGACAGCACGAAGAACATCGTCACGCCCAGGAGGCCGCCCGTGGCCCAGGAAAAGCCCATGTGGTAGAAGATAACCGCAAGCACCGCGAACGCGCGCAATCCGTCCAAAGCAGGTATGTATCGTGTGCGCGTGGCAGCCACTTCCGGTCCTGTTGACACGAAAAGCCCCCGCCTTGCGCCCGCGTTGGGGCAGCGTGAAGGCGGGCAGCTCAAACCGATGGTAATATTAGAAAGAAATGATATCAGAGACAGGACTACCAGTGGACGTTTACCTGCTTATTGGCGGCATCGGGTCGGGAAAATCCACCGTTTCGGCATTGCTTGCGGCGCGTGGGGCCCGATGCCTGGACCTTGACACCATCGGTCACGAGCTGCTTTCGGACGCGCTTGTGAAAGAAAAGCTGAAGGCTGCGTTCGGCGAAGGCATCTGCGACGAAAGGGGCGCCATCGTGCGCAAAGAGCTTGCGCAGGCGGCCTTCGCTTCGACCGAAACGGCCCAGACGCTTGCAAGCATCACCCATCCGGCGATTCTCTCCCAGGCAAACCGCCTGCTCGATGGACTGAACAGGTTTGGGTGCAGGGTCGCCGTGGTGGAGGCGTCTGCATTCGACGGACCCGAAAATACCGACGATCGACTCCTTTCACGCTCCAACGGCATCATCGCGGTAGTGTGCGACAACGAGGTGCGCGTTGCGCGTGCGATGGCATCGAGGTTCGACGAGGCCGACGTGAGGGCGCGTATCGCGCGTCAGCCTACCGACGACCAGCGCCGCGAATGGGCGGACCACGTCATTGTCAACGACGGCACGCGCGAGGACCTGGTCGCACAGGTCGATGCGTTGTGGGCCAAGATTGGCGGTTAGGATGTCGCACTTGTCGAATATCGAAGGCATGGCGATGCCCGGCAAGCCTTCCAGCAACGATCTGGCCAGCTTGCCTTTGCACGTTGTTTCCGAATTCGAGCCAGCCGGAGACCAGCCCCAGGCAATCGAGAACCTTGCTCGCGGTGTCGAAGAGGGGCTTCGCTACCAGACGTTGCTCGGGGTGACCGGGTCGGGAAAGACCTTCACCATGGCCAAGCTCATCGAGAAGGTCCAGAAGCCCACATTGGTCATGGCCCCGAACAAAACGCTTGCCGCCCAGCTTGCTGCGGAACTGCGCGAGTTTTTCCCCAACAACGCCGTGGTCTACTTCGTAAGCTACTACGACTACTACCAGCCGGAAGCCTACGTCCCGTCCACCGACACCTTCATCGAAAAGGACGCGAGCATCAACGAAGAGGTCGAAAAGCTGCGCCATGCGGCTACGTCGAGCCTTCTTTCGCGTCGCGACTGCATGGTGGGTGCGTCGGTGAGCTGCATCTACGGCATGGGCTCTCCTGCGGACTAGGCGGGCAGGGCCGGGTTTCTTGACACGCTGCGCCCCGA
>JAFUCW010000432.1 GCA_017459485.1 Eggerthellaceae bacterium
ATATGGTCTACGTAAGCCAGCCGAAACCGTTCGGCGACATAGAGCTGGACTACATCGAGGGGTCTGGCGAGTTGCTCCTTGACGGAGACGATGCCATCACGAGCGATCTGGTGGGCGACCTTGCTGAGGGGGTTTAGATGTTTCAGGGACTTGAACCAAGCCAGATACGGGGCGCGATTGTCGCACTGCTGTTCGTGACCGACGAACCGGTCTCTACCATAACCATGGCAGACATGCTGCAGGTCGACCCTTCCGAAGTGGAGGTAGCCTGCGTGGACTTGCGCGCCCAGTATGAGGAAGAGAACAGCGGCATTCAGCTGCGCGAGGTCGCAGGCGGCTGGCGCCTGTGCACGCACCCTGCCTTCCATGAACTGCTCGAGAACTACGTTTTATCTTGGGACACACGCAAATTGTCCCAGGCGGCCCTCGAAGTGCTTTCGGTCATTGCCTACACGCAGCCCGTCACCCGTGCGGGCGTTGCCAATATCCGCGGCGTCAACTCTGACAGTTCTATCAACTCGTTGATAGAAAAGGGACTGGTGCGCGAGGCGGGCAACGACTCCTCTCCGGGCAATCCCACGCTCTATGCAACGACTCGCTCGTTTTTGGAGAAGTTCGGGCTGCGCACGCTCGACGACCTTCCTGACCTTGACCAGTTCGCTCCCGACGACGAAACGCGCGAGTTCATCCGTGCGCGCCTTTCCGCAACGCGCGGATTTGCCACACTCGAGCTGACCGACGACGAACTGGAAAGCGTGCAGAACTTCGACGCCGAAGAGCTTACCGAGCAGATGAGCAACGCGATGCAGGCAATGATGACCGACGCCCTTGCTGCCGCATCGGGAGCCGTCGACAAGATTGATTTCGACGAACTGGAGTTCGAGGAGTAGACGGTGGGTTCCTTGGTCCCAACCGAGGGAACAGACGGCTCTGCTCCCGTCTATCCCATGCGGCTTCAGAAATTCCTTCGTGAGGCCGGAGTGGCAAGCAGGCGCAGGTCCGAAGACCTCATGACCGCCGGTCGCGTGAAAGTCAACGGCGAGGTGGTGACCACGCTTGGGTCGAAGGTTGATCCGCTCGTCGACGTTGTCGAAGTCGACGGAACGCGTGTTTCGTGGGGTTCCGCACCAGTGTATCTCATGCTCAACAAGCCTATGGGCTACATCACCACGATGAGCGATCCGCAAGGGCGTCCTTGCGTGGCGCAGCTCGTACCTCAGGGCGACTTTCCTGGTCTGTATCCGGTCGGCAGGCTCGACAACATGACCCACGGCCTTCTTTTGTTCACCACGGACGGTAGCGTGGGTCATGGGCTGCTCCATCCGAGCCATCATGTGCATAAAACCTATCTCGCCCGCGTTGAAGGCAGCCCCACACTGCACTCTATCGAACGTTTGCGGGCGGGAGTTGTCCTCGACGACGGTCCAACTGCCCCTGCACAGGTCGACCAGATCGACGTTGATGGCGAGTCAACCTTGTTGCGCATAGCCATCCACGAAGGAAGAACGCGCCAAGTAAGAAGGATGTGCGCGAGCATCGGGCACGAATGCATCGATTTGGAGCGCATTTCGTTTGGTCCGCTTTCGTTGGGAGACCTTGCTTTGGGAGCATGGCGAATGCTTACGGAGAAAGAGGCTTGCAGCATTAGGTTGGCAGCAGGCAAAAGCATGCTAGAATGAGAAACGGGGAC
>JAFUCW010000433.1 GCA_017459485.1 Eggerthellaceae bacterium
CAACCCCCCCCCTGTTCACGCCCCAGAATGTCACGGCCTTTTTGCTAAGGGAAATTGGTAAAAGACCAGGTCTTTTTCAGGTAGACCGGCCCCGCCTGTGACGGGGTCCCCTATGAGGAGTATGACAGAATCGGTGATTTATCGCATTTTAGACAAGCTTACCCTGTTGCAGGTGAATCACACTCGTGCAGCAGCGGCTGACCAAGTCGGGGTCATGGGTGACCACAAACACGCTTGCCTTGCCACGCAATGACGCAAGCAGGGCTGCCGTGCGTTCCATGTTCTGGAAGTCCATGCCGCTTGTGGGTTCGTCGAACACGAGCAGGTCCTTGCCGGATAACAGGGCGAACTCTTCCATGGGAATGTCGAAGGCCACGCGCCCGTCTTTCATGCACACCATGCGGTATTCGATGGTCTTAGCAGCGTTGCTCCCGCCAAAGCGGATGTCGCGCATACGCATGGCGCTTCCGATGGAGGCCGCTTCGTCTGCCACCGTGGGAAAGAAGCGAAACATCGCCGAAAGCGGGATGGTTATTTTTTCGCTTACGTGCATGCGCTGCATGACAGCCGTGAATTCGCTGACCGTGGTGGTGCTCATCAGCCAGGCTGCCAACAGGATGCTGGGCAGGAAGCGGTTGAGGATGGCGCAGCTTCCCAACGCGATGAACGCTAGAACGCCACTTAAATGCGGACTCACGTACTGCATGAACAGGTCGGATAGCACATAGGCCGCTGCACCGAAGGCGGCCCACTTCCATTTTCCTGCCAAGAGCAAAAGCACATAAGGCGAAAGCAGCACGAAGGGCAGCACCACGTCAACTGCTTCACCGCCTGCCCCGCCCAGGCCGAAAGTTGCCATGGTGAGCAGCAGGAACAACTTCGTGCGCGGGTCGAAGGTCAACCCGCTTTTCTGCCCTTCGAACTGAAGAATGGAGGATGCCATCTAAGCGATGCCCGCCTTTTCGAAGTGCTTCTTCAGCAGCTTCTGGCCAAGAATGGCACCCAATGCGTCGAACACGAAGCAGGCAAATATGTTGCTCAATCCGTTGTTACAGGCTCCATTGGGCACTTGTTGACTGCAACTGGCGCATGCGGGCGAAGGTACTGTTCTCGCGCGCCAGCAGGTCTGCCGGGGCGCCCTCTTCGATGACCTTGCCGTCTGCCAGCACAACAATCTTGTCGGCGGCTTCGACCGTGCGCATGCGGTGTGCGATAACGAGCACCGTCTTGCCCGCAAGCAAACGCGACAGAGCCCCTTGGACCTTTGTCTCGTTTTCCACGTCGAGTGAGGCCGTGGCTTCGTCGAGCAGCACGATGGGCGCATTTTTCAGCAGCGCACGCGCAATCGAGATGCGCTGGCGTTCGCCGCCGGAAAGCTTCGCGCCGTTTTCGCCGATGGGCGTGTCGTAGCCCTGCGGGAGCTTGTTCACGAACTCGTCGCAGTTGGCTGCCGCAGCAGCGGCAAGCACTTCTTCGTCGGTGGCACCAGCCTTGCCCAGGCGGATGTTGGCCATAACGGTGTCGTCGAAGAGCGTAACGTCCTGGAACACCATGGAGTAGTCGGTCAGGAGCACCTCGGGGTCGACCGTGGCAATATCCACACCACCCACTTCGATGGTGCCCTCGGTGGCGTCCCACAGGCGCGCGGCCAGGCGGGCGCAGGTGCTCTTGCCCGAACCGCTTGGGCCCACGAGCGCCGTCACTTCGCCTTCCTTGGCGGTGAAGTTCACGCCACGCAGGACCTGCTCGTTGTCGTAGGCGAAGCCAACGTTCTTGAACACGATGTCGTGGTCGGCAGGCGCAAAAGTTTCCGCGCCTTCAGCAATGGGCGGGTCGTAGATTTCCATCAGGCGGTTGGCCGACACCTGCGAGAGGAACACTTCGGCAATCATGGTTAGGCTCTGATCGAAGGGCGCGTAGATGCGCGTGATCACCAGCAGGAACAAGAACAGCATCATGAAGTCGATCTGGCCGGACACGATCGGGTTGGCGCCCACGAGGATGGTGGTTGCCACGCCCAGACGCATGATAACGCTTGCGCCGTTCACGAACAGACCCGTGGCCAGCTCGCCCTTGATCATAGTGCGCTCGTGCGTATCGATTTTGGCGTTGAGTGCGTCCAGGTAGCGCTGCTCCTGGTTGGTGGCGCGAATCTCGCGGATGTTTTCGAGGGTTTCCTGGATGCCGTCGGACACCTCAAGCGCTGCCGCCTTCGTTTTTTCGGCGTTGCGCTCGGACATGCGGCGGCTGCCGAACAGCAGCAGGAAGGCCACGGGTACGCCCCACAAACATGCAATGGCCAGCCTCCAGTCCATGACAAAAAGCATGACCGCGATGATTGCCGTAGAGATGTAGCTGCCGTAGAGGTAGCCCAGCACGTGTGACCACACATGCTCCATGCGATTCACGTCGCCCATGACAGTTTCGGTCAAGTCGGCCAGGTCGCGCTTGCCAAAGAAGCTCAAGGGCAGCTTGCGCAGGCGCTCGGCCAGGCCCACGCGCATGGTCTTCACTTCCTCGTAGACCAGGCCGTAGGTTGCAACATACTGCTGCAAGTGCGTGACGAAGGACAGTACCACAAAGGCAAGCGTGAGCAGGCTGAAGATGGCGATGCTGGGAAGTTCGGCGCCGTCGGTAAGCGTGTTCATAAACTGCATCATGAGCATATAGAGAATACCCATACCCATCATAACAACCAAGTTCACGATAATGGTCCACAGGGTACCTTTTTTGGTGTTGGCTACGCCTTGGTCAGAGAGGGCGTATTTCCTCTGGAACTTTTCTCCAAACATTTACGCCACCTCCCCATCACTCGAAATTCGCCAGGTGACGGCTTTGTTGTAGTCGGCCCACATGCGGGCGTAGAGGCCACCAGCAGCCACGAGCTGCTCATGCGTGCCTTCTTCGACCACGCTGCCATCGTCGAGCACGACAATCTTGTCGGCGCCCGTTACCGTGGACAGGCGATGCGCAATCATGATGACCGTGCGCCCCTGCGTAAGCGTAGCGAAGGCCTTCTGAATAAGCGCTTCGTTTTCGGGGTCGGCAAAGGCGGTTGCTTCGTCAAGCACCACGATAGGTGCGTCTTTGAGGATGGCACGGGCCAGGGCCACGCGCTGCTGTTCGCCACCGGAAAGGTAGGTACCCTCCGTGCCGATAACGGTGTCGATGCCGTCGGGCAATTTGGCGATAATGTCGTCGCACTGCGCCGCAGCCAGGGCCGCTTCCACTTCTTCACGCGTTGCTTCGGGGCGGGCCGCACGCACGTTTTCAAGAATCGAAGTCTTGAACAGGCGGTTGTTTTGGAACACGAAAGCCACCTGGTCCATGAGCACGTGGGGGTCCATATTGCGCACGTCCACGCCACCCACTTCCACAGCGCCTGACGTGGTATCCCAGAAGCGTGGGATTAGGCTGGCCGCCGTGGTCTTGCCGCCACCAGATGGCCCCACAAGCGCAACCGTCTGACCAGGCTCAACCACAAAAGAAACGTTCTTCAGCGCGTCTTCTGTAGCACCTTCGTAGGTGAAGGACACATCCTTGAACTCTACCTTGTTGCCCTGCGGGGCTTGCGGGTTTGCCGCAATTTCAAGCGTGGGAGCACCCGTAACTTGGCGGATGCGGTTTAAGGCCGTGTTGGCCAGCATCATGCCACTTGCTGCGAACATGATTTTCGCAAGCGCCGTGGAAATGATGGCGGAAAAAACTGCGTAGAACGCAAAGTTGGTCACGAAGCCCGCGAAGTCGCCTGAGGCGAGCGCACCCGGGGCCAAAAACAGCACGAGCGGCACCAAGAACACAAAGGCGCCTTCGGTGAAAGTGAGATTGACCGACTGGGGCACGCGGCAGACGTCACCTTGGTAGTAGCCTGCCTTCGCGCTGTAATCTTCGATGGCCTCCTTGAAGGCCTTGAAGGAATTCACCGTCTGCTGGAATACCTTCACCACGGGGATGCCGCGCACGTATTCGGTGCCCGCTTTGCTCATGCGGTCCTGCGCAGCCTGGTATTCCTGCATGAGGCCCGCGTTCTTGCCGCCCATCATGGTAAACATGGCCACGACCGAGATGACGGCTGCCAGCAGGCATGCCGCGCCCATGCGCCAGTCGAACACGAGCATGAGCACCACCATGCCAATGAACATGGCAACGGTGCCCACGATGTCTGCTAGGTTGTGTGCAAGTAGCGTCTCGGTTTCGGCGGAGGCGCCGTCGAGGCGGTTGCGGATCAGGCCGCTTGCGTTGTTGTCGAAGTAACCGAGCGGCGTGTTCATCAGGTGCGCCATACCTTGTTTGCGGATGTTGGAAGCCGTACGGAAGGCCGCCAAGTGCGTGCACATGAGCGCTGCAAAGTACACAAGGATGCCCGCCACCGCAAAGGCGAAGGCCATCCAGCCATAGCTTCCCACGTTGGTCGCCGCGCTCCAGTTGGGCGCCACGGCAATCAGGTCACGCGCCACCAACCAGATGCAGATGTAGGGCGCCATGCCCAGCAGCATGGAAATGGCTGAAAGTGCTAGGCCGACAAAGGTCAGGCCCCGGCGCTCGCCTGTGTAATGCAGAAGCTCGCCCAAGTCACTCTGTTTCTTTTCTGCCACGATTCCTCTTTTCGTTAAACGTGTAAAAGCAGCAAAGACTGCTGCTTTAATGAATAAAGTAAGATTAGTATAACTTATAGTTAGAGATGTCTAACTAGGACTAATGCAGTTTCCATATTCGACAATTCGTCGGCGTTTGCAACCGGCGGTTGCGACACTGGATAGCCTCAACTCTAGCTCCCCTGCTTTCCTAAAAAGGGCTTCTCTCAAGCACTAGCCACTGGAGACTATAGAGTGGGAGTGACGAACGGGTACATTTCCCCAGCTAAGTACAATAAACCCCTCTGCTCGCCGACGATGAACAGAGGGGCTTCTTAAGCTCGTATAAGCCTTTCCAGGCCGGTGTTACCTTCGGATCAGCCCATTTGCCCTTTCAGTATCTCAATGAACCAGTCCACGATGGATGCTCGCCCTCTTTCGCGCGTGAAAACACCGTATGGGACGGTCTCGGACTCCGCAAGCTCGACGTCGCGGATGCCCTTGCTCGGCATGAGGAGCGGCGAGGGCACGATCGCGTATGCCAGGCCGGCGCTCACGAGACTGCACGCCTCCGCAACGGAGGAGCACATGAAAACCTCCTGGCCGGCATGAACGGGCGTGACATGGCGCCCGCCATCATGGAAGCTCCTTCGGCGCAGGTCTGCGGGGGCGCAAATCGCCTGTGGCATGCTGGCGAGCGCATCGAAGGAGACCTTCCCCCGCGAGACCAGGCGATTCCTGGCCGGAAGCACGCAGCGCAGCGTCGCATCCCCCAGCTTCTCGAAGGCGACGCCCTCGGCCTCTGGGAAGAGGCCCTGCATCCCCAGCGCAGCGTCGAGCTTTCCGTGCGCGACCGCATTGACGCAGTCGTCCTGCAGACCGCAGCGCAAGACCGGGTGGACGCCTAATCTTTCAGCCCGCATCGTTCGCCAAGCCTTCGAGAGTATCACAAGCTCGACCGTATCCGTGTAACCGACCCGGATGGTGTTTGCAAGCTCGACACGCTGGCGCCCAGCCCTGTCGGCCGCGCCGCGCATGAGCGCGAGCATCTCTACGGCATCGGGCATGAAACTCTCGCCGGCCGGCGTGAGAGAGACCGACCGCGTGGTCCGCTCGAGCAGCTTCACCCCCAGTTCGCCCTCCAGCGACTTGACCTGCTTGCTCACGGCAGGCTGCGTCATGTTCAGTCTGGATGCGGCTTGCGCGAAGCTGAGCGTCGACGCGACCTCGATGAAGCACTCGATCTGAACGGTGTTCACGGCTTTGCCTCACAGTCATAACATATCGGAATCAATTTAAGCATGATTCTAACGCATGGTCCATGACACGGAAGCTACAATTAGCTCAAGGGAAAACCCCGGGGATAATCGGCAATCGAGCGCGTTTTGGCGCGTGGAGAGGAGTTTGGAAATGGCACTTTCCGACATCGCTTCTTGGACTGACGAAGAGAAACCGGCCGCGTGCGGAGCTGCTTGCGGGGCAGCCGAGGAGAAGCCGGCGGCATGTGGAGCGGCCGAAGAGGCTCCTGCGGCATGTGGAGCGGCCGAGGAAGCGCCTGCTGCCTGCGGCGCGGCCGAAGAGGCTCCTGCGGCGTGCGGAGCGGCCGAGTAAGGCCGGTTCGAACGGCATGCTGGAGGCCCGGGGAAGCCGCGCGCTTCGCCGGGCCTTTTCTTGAAAGGAGGCAGGAGGGCCGTGGAGTTCGCGTTCCAATGGCATATCACCGATGATTGTGATCAGCGCTGCAAGCACTGCTACATCTACGCCGAGGACGGCTCGAAGCACGTCGACACGATGAGCTGGGAGCAGATCGAGGCCACGTGGGCGAACATCCGCGACTTCTGCGCCACGTTCAAGCGCACGCCGCATCCCTACATAACGGGCGGCGACCCGATCCTGCACCCGGACTTCTGGCGGCTCATGGAACTTATGCACGACGAGGGCGTCACCTTCACGCTCATGGGCAACCCGTTCCATCTGACCGACGAGGTCTGCGCCCGTCTGAAGGAGGCGGGATGTCGCAAGTACCAACTCTCACTCGACGGCATGCGCGAAACGCACGACTGGTTCCGCAAGCCGGGCTCCTTCGATGCGACGCTCGACGCCATCGGCACGATCAATCGATCGGGGATGAAGTCGGTCGTCATGTCGACCGTCTCCGCCGAGAACATCGACGAGATTCCCGACCTCATCGACGCGGTGGTGGAGCGCGAGGTCGGCATCTTCGCCTTCGGGCGCTACGTGCCGAGCGGGGGCGGTCTGGACGCGGGGGTCGAGCCCTTGCGCTACCGGAAACTGCTCGACACCTGCCACAAGAAGTACACCGCCTACAGGCAAGCGGGATGCAAGACCCATTTCAGCCGTAAGGACCATTTGTGGGCCCTCTACGACTGGGAAGAGGGCCGCTTCGAGATACCCGAGGACGCAGTCCCCGGCAAAGTGTACGGGGGTTGCAACTGCGGCGTGTGCCACCTTACCATCACACCCGCCGGCCAGGTGCTCGCCTGCAGGCGCGTGCCCGACTCCCCCGTGGGAGACATAGCCCGCGATCGCCTCGCCGACATCTGGACGGGGCCGATGGAGGACTACCGCGACTTTACGCGCTTCGAGAAGTGCGCGGAATGCGAGATTATGCCATGGTGCCGTGGGTGCCCTGCGGTCGCCAAGGGGACAAATGGAAGCTTTTATTCCCCCGACCCGCAATGCTGGAAGGAGTGAGCGGCGATGATTCCTAAAGCCATGCGCGCGCTTAAGATAGACCGCATCACAACTGGCGAAGAAGCGCTTTTGGCGGAGATTCCCGTCCCCGCCGCGAAGCCGGGCTGGGCGCTCGTGAAGGTAGAGGCGTTCGGCCTGAACAACGCCGAGAAGTCCGTGAGGCTCCTCGAGATCGGGTCCCCGTGGATAGCCCCGCAGATCGTCCCGGGCATCGAGTGCGCGGGTACCGTGGCCGACAGCTCCGACACCGACCTGGCGGACGGCGAGCGCGTCATCACCTGCATGGGCGGCATGGGCCGCGAATTCGACGGCTCGTACGCCGAATACGCGCTGCTGCCCCGCAGGAACATCTTCCGCGTGCCCGAGCGCATCGACTGGAGCTGGGCCGAACTCGGGGCCTTCCCCGAGACCTACCTCACAGCCTGGGGCAGCCTTTCCGAAAGCCTGCGGCTCGAATCGGGCGACACGCTGCTCGTGCGCGGCGCGACCTGCGGTCTCGGTTACGCCGCCATCCAGCTTGCAAAGGCGCTCGACGTCTACGTAATCGCGACCACGCACCGCGAGCAGAAGCTGCAGCTACTGCTCGATGCGGGCGCCGATAAAGCCGTGCTCGACGAGGGGCGTCTCGCCGCCACGCGGACCGAGTCCGCGAAGGTCTCGGGCGCCAACAAAGTGCTCGACCTCATCGGTGTGCGCGACCTGCCCGACACGATGCGCTGCTGCGCGAAGGGCGGCATCGTCTGCACCTCAGGCCAGCTCGGCAAGGCCTACTCGTGGAAGAGCTTCGACCCGATCAAAGACATCCCGAACGGCGTGTGCCTGACCGGGTTCTTCAGCAACTACCCCACGCAGGAGCTCTTCGACGGGCTGTTCTCGTTCATGAGCGACCATGCCATCAGGCCCATCTACGCACAGGAGTACGACTTCTGTGACCTACGTGAAGCGCTCGTACGACAAGATGAGGGCACGGGCGGCAAGCTCGTTGTCGTGCACGGGTAGGCGCGCCATGGGAGCTGAAAGGACAGCGCGTTTCGCAGCCGACGCGACCAAGTGCATCCGATGCGGACGATGCGTCGCCGTGTGCACGGGCATGGTGCTGGAACAGCAGGGGGACGACCCGCCGCGAATGCTGCCGTTCGAGCGCTACGGCTGGCGCGGATGCTGGAGATGCGAGCACTGCCTTGCCGTGTGTCCTACGGGCGCCATCACGATATTCGGGAAGCGCCCCGAGGGCTCGCTTCCGCCCGCGCCTCCAGAGACCGGCGAGTACCTCGAGCGCCTCGTCGCCAACCGGCGCTCGTGCCGCCGTTACCTCGACGAGAACGTCGACCCTGCTATCGTCAGCAGCATCCTCGCCGCTATGCAGAACGCGCCCGCCGGGGGGAACTCGCAGACGACCGAGTACACCGTCGTCGACGACAGGGATCGCATACGCGCGATACGGGACGTCGCCTATGCGGCCATGGAGGAGGCAGCCGCCCACGGGCGCTACACATCGAGCTTCGACGACTTCTACTATGCGAAGATGAAGCAGTCCGAGGAGACCGTGCGCAAGGGCGATATGCTCTTCTGCGGGGCGCCCCACCTGTTCGTGGCGCATGCTAAGGCGACGGGGCGCTGGGCCGCCGACATCGCAGTGAACTGCAATCTGGCAACGGCATACTTCGAGCTGCTCGCGAACGCCCACGGACTCGGCACCGTCATCATGAGTTACCCGTCGGATGTTGTCCGCGAGCTCGCGCCAGAAGCGCGCGAGATGCTTGGCATACCAGCCGACCACTACATGAAGCTGCTCGTGGGCTTCGGCTATCCGGAAGTCCCGTATGCGCGCGGGGTGCAGAAGGACCGCCGCAAGGTCCATCGCTGGTCTGAACAGGCGAAGGGGCAGCTGAGCCTGCTATAGGAGGATAGAATGCAATATGCGAACGAGACCATACGCACACTGTTCGAGAAGCACACGATCCGAAAATACCTGCCTGATCCCGTGGACCGAACGGCGCTTGAGACCATCGTGCAGGCTGGCCTTCGCGCGCCCAGTTCGGGCGGGACGCAAGGCCCTGTGCTTCTCGTGTGCGAGGATCGCGGTACGAACCTCGCGCTCGGGCGCCTGAGCAAGTTGCTCTACGACGAAGGGGCGTACCCGGTGTCGAGCGCGCAACCCTCCATCGCAGACGACGATACGATAGATGACGGTTTCTACGGCGCGCCTGCGATGGTGCACTGTTTCACCCCGCGCGACTACCGCTACTCGCCCTTCGACGGCTCGATGGCGGCGGCCAACATGATGATCGCAGCCTGGTCGCTGGGGGTGGGAAGCTGCTTCGTCAGCCGCGCCGAGCGCCTTTTCGAGGTGGCTTGGGCTCGCGAATGGGCGCGCAAGCAGGGCGTGAGCGACGACTGGGAAGGCTGCTTCCATCTGTGTCTGGGCTACCCCTCGGATGACTCATGGACCCCGAAACCTCTCTATCCGAACCGCTTGTTATGGTGTTAGAGCGGAATTACCCAGGTGGTTTCTGACAAGGCGCAGGAGGCGTATCATGTCTGACATGGATTTCGAAAACGGACTTCAGCAGTTGCGCAGAGCCATCGACGAGGCGGATGCCGTCGTGGTCGGTGCGGGAGCCGGGCTCTCTACCTCGGCGGGCTTCGTATACTCTGGCGAGCGCTTCGAGCGGCTGTTCGGCGACTTCGCCGCCAAGTATGGCTTCCGCGACATGTATTCGGCGGGTTTCTACCCTTACAAGACGCCCGAGGAGCTCTGGTCGTACTGGAGCCGCTACATCTGGCACAACCGCTACGAACCATCACCGAAGGACACCTACGGCAAGCTGTTGCGCCTGCTGGATGGCAAGGACTTCTTCGTGATCACTACCAACGTCGACCACCAGTTCCAGCTGGCTGGCTTTCCCAAAGAGCGGCTGTTCTACACGCAAGGCGACTACGGCCTGTGGCAATGCAGCGTGCCATGCCATAATGCGACCTACGATAACTACGAGACGGTGACGCGCATGGTCGAGGAGCAGCGCGACATGCGCGTGCCGACCGAGCTCGTGCCGCACTGTCCCGTGTGCGGCAAACCCATGGCCATGAACCTGCGAGCCGATGACTCCTTTGTGGAGGACGAAGGTTGGCATGCGGCATCCAAACGCTATCAGGACTTCCTCGATGCGCATGCGCGCGGCAAGGTGCTCTACTTGGAACTGGGCGTGGGCGGGAACACGCCCGTCATCATCAAGTACCCGTTCTGGCGTTTCGCATATGCCAACCCCGACGCTGCCTACGCGTGCGTGAACCTCGGCGAGACGTTTGCGCCTGCGGAAATCCGTGACAAATCCATCCTCGTCGATGCCGATATCGACCGCGTAATCAACGGCTTGCTGGAAGACGCGGGAAGGTAGCCGATATGGAGCAGGTGCGCAAGCTGCAGCTTCTGGAATCGCTGGTGGGGCGCTCTGCGCCTAGCGGGGCGATGGAGCTCCAGAGACACACGATGCAGACGATCTTTGGGCGGCGTTCCGCGCGCTCGTGAACATGCGTCCGCCGTGGCCCGCAGACGAAGCGTTCCTCGCGGAGCAGGACGAGTTGCTGCAGGGACTCATCGCCGAGGCGGGTATCCACAGCGTCGACGAGACCACCCCCTCGCCAGCGGATGGACGCATGCGCCTGTGGCGCGGCAACATCACGACGCTTTCCGCCGACGCCATCGTGAACGCGGCGAACTCGCAGATGCTCGGCTGCTGGGCACCCGACCACCATTGCATCGACAACGCCATCCACACCTATGCCGGCGTGCAGCTGCGCGCGGAATGCGCTCGCATCATGGAGCTGCAGGGCCACGAGGAACCGACAGGCGTAGCGAAGATCACCGGCGCCCACAACCTGCCTTGCAAGCGCATCCTCCACACGGTCGGCCCCATCGCGAACGAGCATCCGACCGACCTGCACTGCGAGCAGCTGGCGTCATGCTACACGAGTTGCCTCGATGTGGCGGCATCGGAGAGCCTGCGATCGATCGCGTTCTGCTGCATCAGCACCGGCGTGTTCGGCTTCCCGCAAGAAGAGGCGGCGGGAATCGCCGTGCGCGCCGTGCGGGAGTGGCTCGACGCAGCCGAAGCCGAGATCTCCGTCGTCTTCAACGTGTTCGGCGAGAAGGACGAGCGGATATACCGCAGTTTGCTCGGCATCCGACATGCGTAGGCATCTGCTCGGCGCTTTACGGTTCCGCTAACCGAGCGGCTTCCGCTGGTAGCCATCTGGCTACCATTTTGGGGGTTTCCGGAAACGTTTCCGCAGGTAAAGCGGCATGCAGATTTACTCCCATCCTTTACTCCCCATATCCATGCGAAAACGGTCTCGGAGGGGCGTTTTCGAGGGTGGTAGCCACTTCGTCGTTTCTCGGGACTGGCTACCACCCGTTTCCGCAGGTCAGGGCTTTTACTCCCCATACCACGTGCATTTACTCCCCATCACTGGCTACCACCCTGGTAGCCACTTTCTGGCTACCAACTGGCTACCACCCGAAAACGGGTTTTAGGGGAGTAAATCCGGACGTGGCCGCACGGGCTAGCACGTGCTGGACGAGAGAGCACAATTTGGAAATGTGGGAACTATAGAGTGGGAGTGACGCTTGTTGGCAAAGCCGTCACCATCATCTCGACTGAACAGGATGAGCCCATTATTCCAATCGAGTTGAAGCCATCGAGAAGAGCAGTTTGCGAATGCCTTCGCCGTATTTCGCTGGCTCCAAATCGCA
>JAFUCW010000041.1 GCA_017459485.1 Eggerthellaceae bacterium
ATATCAGAAAGCTGCGCAACGAATACCAAGATCGCATGATTGCCGAAGAGAAATCCAAGAAGAACTCCGCCAAGCGCAAAGAAGCCGCCGCCGAAGCGAGGCGCAGCGCCAAGGAGTCCGAAGAAGCTGCCAACCAGGAACAGCCCGAAGAGGAGCGCAGGCTCTTCCGCGGTCTTTTCACCCGCAAGCGCGCAAGCGACGCCGTCGCTACGGCAAAAAGCGCTCAGGCGCGCGCCGCAGCGGAAACATCCGATGATGCAGGCAACGAAGACTCTCCTTCTGCAGAGTCCCCGGCAGGCACCGACGTCAAAGGCTCCGCTGCCGATAACGCGGGCAAATAGCGGAAGGGACCGCACGTGAGACTGGTTTCCTGGAACGTCAACGGTCTTCGCGCCGTCGTCAAAAAGGGATTCGACGAGATTTTTACTACGCTTGATGCCGACGTGTTCGCACTGCAGGAGACGAAACTCCAGGAAGGCCAGATCGACCTGGAGTTCGAAGGTTATACCAGCTACTGGAGCTACGCGGAGCGCAAGGGGTATTCAGGCACGGCGGTCTACACCAAGACCGAGCCGATACAAGTGGTCCACGAGCTAGGCATTCCCCATCTGGACACCGAAGGGCGCATCTGTGCACTCGAGTTTCCCGCATACTGGTTCGTGTGCGTCTACACGCCCAACGCCCAGGACAAGCTGGCACGGATCGACCACCGCATGGAGTGGGACGACGCGTTTCGCAGCTTCTGCAAAGGCCTTGAGGAAGGCACCACTCCCGCAGGCCCAGGGAGTGCGAAGCCCAAGCCCGTCGTCATGTGCGGCGACTTCAACGTTGCCCACGAAGAGATCGACCTGAAGAACCCGGGGCCCAACCGCGGCAACGCTGGCTTTTCCGACGAAGAGCGCGCCAAGTTCACCGAGCTTCTTGACGCGGGCTTCACTGATACGTTTCGGCTCCTGCACCCGGATACCGTTGGCGCCTACTCGTGGTGGAGCTACCGCTACAACGCGCGTGCCAACAATGCCGGGTGGCGCATAGATTACTTCTTGACGAGCGAGAAGCTGCGTAAGAAGATTCAATTTGCGCATATCTATTCGGAGATCATGGGCAGCGACCACTGCCCTGTGTCGCTCGAGATCGACCTGTAGGACGCTGGAACGCCCAGCAAGTGAAAGCGAGGATGTCATGAGCAACGACCTTGACCTGTCCGGTTCGGCAATGGACATGAAGAAAATCGAACAAGGTGTCCGCATGATTTTGGAGGGCATCGGCGAAGACCCCGATCGCGAGGGCTTGCTCAAGACGCCAGAGCGCGTGGCGAAGATGTACGCCGAGTGCTGCGCTGGTCTGCACGCAAACCCCGCCATGTTCTTCGAGACCACGTTCGACGAGCACCACGAAGAAATGGTGCTTGTGTGCGACATCCCCTTCTACTCCATGTGCGAGCATCACCTTGCTCCGTTCTTCGGCAAGGCGCATGTCGCCTACATTCCCGCAAGCGACGGGCGCATCTGCGGCCTTTCGAAGCTTGCCCGCCTCGTGGACCTCTACGCACGCAGGCCGCAGGTCCAAGAGCGCCTGACCAGCCAGGTCGCCGACGCCCTTGTGAAGTACCTAGATCCCCAGGGCGTGATCGTCGTGCTCGAGGCAGAGCATTTGTGCATGAACATGCGTGGCGTGAAAAAGCCCGGTTCGCGCACCACCACTAGTGCCGTACGCGGCATTCTTGAGAAAAACCAGGCAACGCGCTCCGAAGCGCTTTCGCTGATCTATCGGGGCTAGCCATGAAGTGCGTAGTGTATGTCCTGGGAAAGGACAAGACTGGCATTGTTGCGGCAGTTGCCAACGTCATGGCCAAAAACAAGGCCAACATCGGCGACATTAGCCAGACGCTTCTTGACGACCTGTTCTGCATGACCATGCTCGTAAGCCTCGACCCGGAAACTGCGGGGTTCAACGAGGTCCAGGAGCAGCTTGATGCCGTTGGCCAAGAGATGGGACTCCAAATTACCATTCAACGGCAGGATGTCTTCGACTTCATGTACTCCGTGTAGGCATCTATTTGCAACCGTCATTCGAAGGCGCCCGTTCGCACGAGCGGGCGCCTTTTATCCACGGGGCCATAAGTCACCTCGTTCCTGCCAGTACCTCCCTGCTGCGTTTCGCGCAACGCCTCGGAAGATGCAGACGCCATCACGAACGCTATCCCGCAATCTGCATATTATTCTTGACATGCTATAATTCTTTAGCTAGTATATATCCACTCCTCTGAAAGCATTGGCTTTCTCGTCTAGAAAACGCCGGTCCCCACCGGCGTTTTTGCCGTCGCCCTATGGACACGACGCACGATTTGTCGGCTAGCGACTCTGAGCAGCAAGAGGGCCGTGCGGAAGCGTCTTCAACAATGCCCATACGTTACGCTTGCCCGCCTCGGACAACACGAGCCCGTCCAGGTCCGCGAAACAGCACGCGTCTCGTCCGAAAAGGCGAAAACGCTTCTGGTCAGGTATTTCGCAAGCGTACGCTTCGAACGCCAGCTTCCGTGCAGAAGCACCCACGATAGCAACCACAAGCGGATCGAGCGCCTCGACCGCCTCGTAGTATTCCGCCTTCGACAACGAACTCGGCCCGTCCACGAACAGGAAGGTGGGCTCCGGCCATCCAAGGGCAGCAGCAGACGCGCTCAGCGCCTTACGCCCCGCGTCTCCCAGCGACGAATCCGCCGTCACCAGGAAAAAGGCGTCCAGGTCGCCATCCAGCACAAAAGAAAACCGTTCGGCAGCAGCAACGCGCGAATATGAGTAGATGTTCGCATCTGTTCCCATGCACTCTATTCTAACGTGGATGCTTTACACATGGCAAAGCTTCGAAGACGCTTGTGTGTAACGAACATGGGCATATTGTGCAGCGAAAAAACTTTGTTGGCGCTGTGGGAAAATACGGATTTGTCTGACTATGAACTGGTACGATGTAAAGGTTGGTACACATGAATTCGGTTCGTATCAAAACGGTGGGCATGACTGCGGCTTTCGCCCTTGCCTGTATTGTCGGTCTTGCCGCATGCTCTCAGGGCACGGCGAGCAGCTCTTCGAGCCCCTCTTCTGTCGAAGGCCTTACGGGCGGCGTTGCTGCCACGTTCGGCGACACAGAAATCATGGAAGACGACGTCACTACGTTCATCCAGTCCTATCGTGAGTCTTCAGGAATGACTGACGAAGAAAGCTGGGGGACCTACCTTGCCTCTTCTTCCATGACCCCTTCTTCTTTCCGCGAACAGGTCATTGACTATCTGGCTTCGCAGGATCTAATCAAAATGGCTGCCGACGAAAAGGGCATCACTGTTTCCGACGAAGAGGTTGACGAACAGGTCTCTGTCATGAAGGCCAACTTCGGAGACGACGAGGAAGCATGGCAGGCGGCGCTCGCTCAGGCGAACACGACCGAAGAAGACTACATCGAAAGCGTTCGCACGAGCATCGCAAGTTCCAAGCTGCAAGAGCAGATTGCTTCCGAAGCAGAACCTCCAACTGACGAAGAGATGCTTGAGTATGTCCAGATGTACGCCGACTACCTCAGTGGCGCAAAGCGCTCCTCCCACATTCTGTTCAAGGTCCAAGAGGACACCACGACTGAAGATGCTGCCCAGTCGAGCGACACGAGCAGCTCTGCAGATGAAAGCACCTCTGCCGACGCAAGCAGCTCCGCCGACGCAAGCAGCTCCGCCGATGCAGGTAGTTCCACCGACACGAGCAGCTCCGAAAGCTCTTCCCAAAGCGAATCGGACGAAGCCGTCAAAGAACTTGCCGAAAGCGTGCTCGAGCAGATCAAGGACGGTACCTTGTCCTTCGATGACGCCGTCGCCGAATACTCCGAAGACGAAGGGTCCAAGGTAAATGGCGGCGATGTTGGCTGGGACAGACTGTCCAACTTCGTCACCGAGTACTCCGATGCCGTGGCAGAGCTTGAAAAAGACCAGATGTCCGACCTGGTTAAGAGTTCGTATGGTTACCACATTATCAAGTGCACCGACGAATTCACTGTTCCCGAAGGAGGCGTAACCTCCCTTGACCAAGTTCCCACAGAAATGGTCGACTACATCAAGAGCATGATGGAGCAGTCCAACCAGTCCAACGCTTTTTACGAGTGGTACGAGCAGTACAAGGAAGACGCGGGCATTGTGATCAACGAGATGCCCGAAGGCCTTCCCTACGACCTGGATATAACCAAGTACGAAACCGCTTCGAGCGACGCCACAAGCGACGCTGCGTTGGTCACCGATGTCTCGGAATCCGACTCCTCCGAAACATCCGAAACGAGCGAGTCGAGCGACTCGAGCGCCACGGCAAGCAACACCAGCTCTGCAGCCGAAACCTCTGCTGCTTCTTCTGCAGAAGCTTCTGCCGATGCGTCTGCAAACTCTGCTGAAGCAACCACCTCGCAGCCTTCAGAAGTGAGCTCGAGCGCTGAAACGCGCACCGAAAGCAGTGCGACAAGCAGCGCAGCATAGCAAACTGCTGTGAAAAACGATTATCGAGAAGCGCTCCACTGGGGCGCTTCTTTTATTAGCCAAGACAGCAACACAAAAAGCGAGCAGGCCCGTTTTCGGACCTGCGGAAGCTATCTGGCGGAGAGGCAGGGATTCGCCGTGCTCGCATGCGCTCGCACTCGACCACTCCGGGCGCCGATGCGCCCTCCGTGCGGAACCGCCCGCCGGGCGGTTCCCCCCTCGCGGGTTCGAATCCCTGCGGCGGTGTCCCCAACAAAAAGCGAGCAGGCCCGTTTTCGGACCTGCGGAAGCTATCTGGCGGAGAGGCAGGG
>JAFUCW010000434.1 GCA_017459485.1 Eggerthellaceae bacterium
AGTGAGAAAAACATCAAAATCGCCGCACATGTCGTTGCAAAGCTGAGTCAGACAGGCAAAAACACCGCCACCGAAGCACTCGGTGACCATGAGTAGTCTATGTCGTCGCTGTTCCACCGCAGCCTTAATACCAACCCGCATTGCGCGTAGCGTTTACCATTATACCAATAATATGCAGCATGCTGCGCACACAGAGAAAACGATGCTATACGGTAGCATGCAAACTATCTACCCGAAAGGGTAGATAGCACAATACCAAAAGATTTTTATTATTATACCCTTGATTCGCAGGTTGAACCAAACACGTTACGAATTCTTTCAGAGTCAGCCGAACATGTGCGGATGAGTGTGCAACGCTCCTTTCTTGAGGCGCAGGCCATAGGGGCCTGCCCGAGAGAAAGGAAAGGTCATGCCAAAGCAGAAAAAGTACAGCAGGTTGGACAGGGCCGAGCGCGCGGCTATCGAGCGCGGGCTGGATGCAAGACGTTCTTGCAGGCAGATCGCCAAGGACCTGGGGCGCTCGCCCTCCTCCGTTGCAGCCGAGGTGAAGGCCAACAGGACCGTTGCGAAGGGCGCCGGCAAAGGCGGGCGGGTTGGCAAGGTCCCCGAAGACGCCTGCCCCAAGCTGCTTGAGTGGCCGCATGTCTGCAACGGGTGCAAGTACCGCCGCTACCATTGCTCGAAGAAGTGGAGGTGCGAGTACTCGGCTGCGCGCGCACAGGCGCTCTCGGACGAGCTGCTTTCCTCTGCCAGACGCGGGGTTGACCGCGACAGGGACGAGTTCGAATCCATGATGGACGCGATCCGCGGCGATGTCGCGCGCGGCCTTTCCCCTGCGCAGATCTCCCTTGCCCGCGCATCCGAGTTCAGCGTGCATCCCAGCACGATCTACCGGTGGGTGGAGAAGAACTACGGCGGCATGTCGAACATGGACCTTCTCCGGAAAGTAGGCTACAAGAAGCGCAAAAGGAGCGAGACGCGCACCACCTCGCACGGGCCGGAGCGCTCGCATGCGGCGTTCATGCAGCTAGGCGAGGAGGAGCGTGCGGCTGCTTGCGAGATGGACACCGTCGTCGGGAAGCGCCACGACGAGCAGTGCATCCTCACCCTCTACCTCCGCCCCTACAAGCTCCAGCTGTGCATGCTGCTCCCGGAAAAGTCATCGAGCGCAGTGGCCGCCGCGCTCGATGCGCTGGAAAAGACGATCGGGAAAAGCCCGTTCCAGCGGTTCTTCGGGATCCTGCTCACCGACAACGGGACCGAGTTCTCGGATTTCGCGGCAATCGAGAGATCCGCCCTTCCCGGCAAGAGGATACGTGCACAAGTCTACTACTGCGACGTGCGCGCGTCGCAGCAGAAGGCAGCATGCGAGAAGAACCATGTCGAGCTGAGGCGGCTGCTGCCCAAAGGGAAAGGCATATCCTTCGACGACCTGGACGCCGCCGACATGGCGGTGCTCATGAGCCAGATGAACTCGAGCCCCAGGCCCTCCCTGGGCGGGATGCCGCCCATCGCCATGCTGCTCGCGGCGCACCCCAAGTCAGGACAAGCGCTGCTAGACGCCCTGGGGGTCGAGGCCATCGCCTACGAGGCGCTGCTTCTCAGCGTCAAGGCGCTAAACGAGGCGAGGAGGATGCGGGGCGAAGAGCCGCTGATCTAGGCGAAACCGGCCCGACATATCGCTCCAAAACAAGCCGTTCGGTTCAGTCTGCAACCAGGCGCGGACGGCAGGGCGGAGCCATGCCTGCAAACCGAGCCGAACACGTGCTCTCACTCGACACGGGAGCACCCGAGGGGCTAAATGGGGCTCATCGAACGTTCGGCTAACTGCGCAAACGCACCATTTTCTTAGGATGTTCGGCTGACTTTGCGAATCAAGCTTTTTATTATTATACTGACGGGACCAAATTGGCGCGATGTCTCTAAGCAGACTACAGACCAAGAAAAACGCCTATGCCGGCGGAGCTGCTCCCCCCGCAGCAAATCCATTCGAACACAAAGCCCTCTGTATCCGCAAGAACAGAAAAGCCAGAATCAAATGTTGAAGAGTCGCTAATTGTTGCATTAAAACGCAGGCCATTAGCAAGACCCTCAACTCCTTCGCCAGCCATGGTGAGCAGATTTCCTTCAGGAATTAGTGCATAGGATTTCGCGCCATCATAAACCAACACAGACTCAGAATAGGTAAGAGGATTACCTAGTCCAATACCACCGTCAGAAGAGAGACTCCTCCCCGCGAACGGCACGTCCCAAGTTGTATCGATGTCGCGCATGGAGAACACTAAGGTACCTTTGATGCGATCTGAGGGACTATCTGCATTACCTCCGCTTTTTACAACCGAAAGCTCGCAAACACCACGAACTCCGATTGAC
The DNA here is from genome assembly GCA_017459485.1 of Eggerthellaceae bacterium. Classification (GTDB taxonomy): domain Bacteria; phylum Actinomycetota; class Coriobacteriia; order Coriobacteriales; family Eggerthellaceae; genus CACXMZ01. The sequence goes on from JAFUCW010000434.1 coordinate 2,374, forward strand.
AGCGAGCTAGGCTTGTTCGCGCTTCCTTCACGCGACCCATCTTCGCGCAAATCATCGTAGGCACTTCCAATATCCCAAACCCAACTATCACCGTCAGTAGACACCTCCGCACTCTCATCAATCTGGCCATATCGGCCTTCAACTACAATATCACCACCTCGAAGCAAGCCCAATGCGGCCGTCTTGCCGCCTATGGCGGTACTGCCCCCAGACGCATTTTGCATGTTGAAATCCTTGTCGGACTTTAACGATATTGCCCTATAAGTTAGAATAAGATCTGCAACTTCTTCACCTCTGTTCAACAACGCTGCATCGGGAAAACGAACACGAACCACGTATCCATCGCCACCTGTATCAGATGAGCCGAACGTGCTATCGATGCCTGCTTTTAGAGCCCCTGTAAACACAATGGCGTTTTCTTCGTGCGTTATAGCGTTTTCGGCATTAGTCTCAGCAGCCTCAGCGCTTACCCTCTCCACTTCTCCACTTCCTGCCCGCCTCCACTGAAGACCGACAATATCGCCATTTTCACGCGAAACGCTACTGTCAATCTCGTCATGGGCAGTAGAGGCCCACTGGAACACGCGCCTTCCTCCATCAAAGGCACCCTGCCCCCACTCGAACTGATCGGTACTAAAATAGGCGACTTTCTTTCTGTCTATGGAAATAGATGCATGCTTAAAAGGAGAAGCATACGTATTAGGATCTTCATCCACAATATGAGTATCGCCCTCCATATGGTTACTTCGCGCCGTACCGCCCTTCCATAGTCCAACCACTGCACCACTTACAGAGTTCGTAGTTGCGGGCAAACCGTCAGAGTCAAGAAGAATGTTGCCCTTATGATCCACGGCGTAGTACCGAGTCTTTCCATCAGCGCCCACAGGAGCTTCGCCAGACGCCGACTGAATAACGAGCTGTCCGGGAGTGGCATAGATGGAAAGAACCCCCATTTTGTCAAGGAGCATTCCCCCGCAGAGTACCACTACGATAAGCGCAGTCAGCACCATCGTAGGAGCTGACCATTCAGGAATGCCGACGGAAGGCAGAACACCTTTTCCATTTTCCCCCTGGGCATCAATAAAAGCATGACGCCCGATCGGTACGGAACCCTCAACCCCATTTCGACCACGATCAAATTCGATCCTGTGCTCATATTGTCCCCCCATTTAGCGCCTTCCAATCTGCACGAGCACGGTTTTTGTATCTCTATCTCGAAACAGCTGGCCAAGCAAAAGAAGAAAGGGGCAGTACCAGAGATAAAGCATCAAATTATCCACCATGCCATGCAAGGCAAGCGCAAGCAATGCTATCATGAGCACCGCATTACCCGATTTCCAGGCCCTATACATGCAGACAGTGTAGCCCAACAAATAAAACGCAAAA
>JAFUCW010000435.1 GCA_017459485.1 Eggerthellaceae bacterium
ACCGACGGTGAATGGCTGGTGGATGGCAACTTCCCTGTGGAGGATGCGATTGAGCTGGGCTGGCCTTTGGAAAAGTCGGAAGATTACGACACGATCGCGGGATGGCTGCTTGACACGGTAGACACCATCCCTCAGGTTGGTGACAGTTTCGATGTGAGCGGCTTTCGCTTCGAGGTGCGCTCCATGCGTAGGCATCGCATACGGGTGGTGCGTGTGAAACGGCTTGACGACGAGGGCGAGTCGCCAAGCGCCGAAGAGAACGAATAGGTCTGCAGCGAAGCTCCGCTGCAGATGTGGGGGAGAGCTGCTGTGCCGCAAGAATCCACACCTATCTACCGAAGCACCCATAGTGTCTTGGGCGGCGTATGTGCTGGAATTGCCGAGCACTACGATATGGATGCTGCGCTCATACGCATCTTCGTTGTTCTTTCGAGCGTCGTCACCTTGGGCGTGTTTGCGCTCGTTTACCTTGCTGCGTGGCTGATATTACCTCCCCGCCCCGAATCGGGGGCGACAGTCGACGTGAGCCCCGAGTCGTTCAGATCCGAAGTGTACGAGCAGGTGGTCATGCATCCCGCCGTTTCCCCTGTTGCGACAGGCACGGGCGCTGCCTTCATGCCCCCTACGCCTCCAGCTTCGGTGTCGGCGCCTTTTATGCCCCAGCAGGCGCCAACCCCTTCCGCGCGGTCGTCGGCAGGGGTGCAGGCGGCAACGTCGGGAACTGCCCCCGCCTCGGGCAACCGTATCCTGGTAGCGCTGGCCGTGGGTGTCGTTCTGATTGTCTTGGGAGCCGCCGCGCTCTTCTCCAGCCTGTCTGGACGGTTCGCCCTCTTGCAGTTTTGGCCATTGGTATTCGTTGCGTTTGGCATCGTGCGCATTGTAGTACCTGCACGCGACGGCACGCGTGCCGCCACTACTATCCTTGGTGCGTTGGTTATGCTGGGAGGTGTCGTGGCGCTCGCGTCGACCTTGGGCTTGTTTGCCGTAGACATCGACATTTGGATCACGCGCGCGGCCCCGTTCCTGCTCATTTCGCTTGGGTTGTTCACGATGGGAAGAGCAACGCATTCGAACGTGCTTATCGCTGCCGCCGATATTGCGCTAGCGTTGTTCTTGGCGGCAGGTATGCTGTCTAGCTTCGAAGAGGCAACCACAAGAAACATGGGCGTCTCGCTCCCGTTCGACCCCGAAGACCTCTTCGTACGGATGTTCAGGTAGCCCATGCGTCTGTCTGATTGCAGCAAAAGCGAACGTGCGCTGTTCGCCGTAGGCGTAGTGCTTGTCGTACTTGGCGTGCTCCTTGTGTTTGGGATTTACACAAGTTGGTGGTCAAGCATGATCATGTGGCTCAGGCGCGCATCGCGGATCGCGCTTCCCTTGGGGCTGATCGCCCTTGGCGTGTATGTGGTGCAGGGTGCTCGAAACCACGCGTTTGATCATCTTTTCGACGGGAGCTCGCAGCGGCAGCAGGTGCTCGAGCGCTCTGGCGACGACAGCCGCATTGCGGGTGTGTGTGGAGGAATTGCGCAGTATTTTGGGATTGAGAGTACGTTTGTTCGTGTTATTGCTGTCTTGATGGCTTTCGCTTCGCCCCTGTTCGCGCTCATAGCCTACGCTGCGCTTGTGCTTGTGATTCCCCATCAATGAAACAGCCATTGTCCGTTTGTTCGGGGCGAGCGTTGGCGCTAGGGCTTGATAATCGGTATAATTGGACGCAGGATTTATTAGGCAGTATCTGCAATTTACACTCACTACGCTGCCATAGAGGGAACCCATGATAAGGGAGAAGAGGCGTAGTGGGTCACACCAACGCACAAAAACGCATGAATGGGGCATTGCCGCTGGCGGCGCTTGCCCTTGCGCTTGCGGTGGTGGGTGCCAGCTTGTTCTTCGGGCAAAGCATTGCTTCCGGCGCGGGAGAGCCTGGCGCGTACACATTGGGCGTGGGCGAACGGCATCAGACTCTCGACGCCGAGTCGTATTCGTTTGACGCCGCCGACCGTCTGGGCATGAGCGATGTCCCTGCAGTTAACACAGAGCTACTTTCCCAGGCAACATATAGGCAAGCCAACGAGGCAGAAATGGCACCCGTTGTTCGTCTTGCAGCTGTCGACTTGGGAGATCCTGCAACTATGAAGGCTGCTGCTCGCATTGGCGTGCTTAACCCTCCCGACGACGTGAAGCTGCGGGCTATCGATACGTCGGGAGAAGGATGGAAGACAGGCATGGCTTCCGGGTACGACGTGGATAGTTCTTCAACGCTCACGCGCTCTGGCCGTGCGTTTGACGATGACTGCGTGACCGTTGCTGTACCCGAGGGCCAGGAAGAGCTGCTCGGTCATCCCGTTATCATCGTCTATGAAGACAAAGTAGTGGTCGCTACCGTCACCGACACGGGTGGATTCGCCAAGTACGGCCGCGTGCTCGATTTAGGCGGCGGTGTGTTCAAGGCTCTCGGACATGGGGACATTTGGGACTGGGGCGTGCGAGAAGTTCACTACAAGTTCCTGTAGGCCCGCTTTCTGCGTGTGACATTCTTATCTGCAAGACGGAAGCGCACAAATGGGGGCGCTTTTTCTGTATCAACAACGGACATGAAAAAGCAGGAGCAACAGTGGCGTTTTTCATCGTGCACAAACGTGTATGTTTGGCAAAAAGCTGGCTCGTTTGAGGGCTTTCCCTTCTTTGGACCAAAATGTGGATCGGAAGAGGCTAAGATATAGTTCTTTGGACGGGACCGCGTTGCGGGCAAGGCAACCGAGTTCGCAATCGGCCGATTAAACCTAAGCTGCGGAGGTGCTTGGCCTTGAGTAGATTCGTCGATCAGGTTGATAGGTGGGGCGTAGTGCGCCCCAAGAGCGTGGCGTTCTGTAATTCGGCAGGAGAGCAGATTACCTATGGGCAGCTGAAGGAGCAATCCGATGCGCTCGCATGCGCGCTGTCTGCGCTGCCCGAACAAGCGCAGGGCGCACCGGTTGTGGTGTTTGGCCACAAGTCGCCTTTCATGATCGTCTGTTTTTTGGCATGCGCTAAAGCAGGATGCGCCTACGTGCCTGCCGACGTGTGTTTCCCTTTGGCACGCATCGATGCGATTTGTGCGCAGCTCGGGGGTGCGGTAGTCCTAGATACAAGCAACGACGGCTTAGGCAGCGTGGAAAGCGCTTTGCGCATCGTTGCCCTTGAAGAACTCCGTGCCATGGCAACGGCACCTGCCGGCCTTTCGACCGATGCGCAGCCTGCCGAATCCGCGCCGAGCGTGCCCGAATCGGTCGCGCAGTCGCTCTCTGACCAAGGAAGCGGTGCCATATCCGATGGTGCTTTGGAGCCCGCGCACGGTGACGACACGTTCTACATCTTGTTTACGAGTGGATCGACCGGCGCCCCGAAAGGGGTCGAGGTCACCGTCGATTGCGTCGACAACTTCTGCGATTTCATGACCTCCCAGTTCACCAGCGAAGAGCCCCAAGTCTTCTTCAACCGCGTGCCGTTTTCTTTCGATGTGAGCCTGACCGACATGGCCCTTGGGCTAACGCGCGGCGACAAGCTTTTCGCCCTGGTGGAAGAAAGCGAGCGTAGCTATGCCGCTCTGTTCGATGCGGTGTCGTCGAGCAACGCGACCTGGTGGATATCGACGCCTTCGGCCATCGAAATGTGTCTGGCCGACCCAGCGTTTTCGCAAGCGCTTATGCCCAGGTTGCATACCGTGTTCTTGGCAGGGGAGGTGCTCAAGCCCCAGACCGTGCGCGAGCTATACGATCGCTTTCCTCAGGTGCGCGTTATGAACGCGTATGGCCCGACCGAGTCGACCGACATTGTCAGCTGGTGTTGGATAGAGCCTTCAATGCTCGATGGGGACGCCCCCTTGCCCATTGGCCGCGCAAAGACCGGCACGCAGCTGCTCGTTCTCGATCCCGAAACGCTGCAGCCTGTTCCGAACGGGGCACGGGGCGAACTGTTCATCGTGGGCGACACGGTGGCGAAGGGATATTTCGGGCGCCCCGACCTGACCGACGCCGCATTCGGGTGTTGCCCACCCGAGCTGTCGGGTGGGCAGCGCTCGTACCGCACAGGTGACGAAGTGCTGCTTTCCGACGACGGCTTTCTCTATTATTTCGGCCGCCTGGACCAGCAGGTCAAAGTGCACGGGTACCGCATTGAGCTTGGAGAGGTTGAAAGCGTGCTTGCTGCGCAGCCGCAGATAGCTGCCGTATGCGTTGTGCCCGCAATGCGCAACGGCGCCATTGCCCATTTGGTGGCCTTTGCGGTGCCAGTGGCGGGCGTTGCAGGGGACTTCGCCTTGACGCGTGTGCTCAAAGCGCAGGCTGGGCAGGTGCTGCCAGATTACATGATTCCGCGTAGCTTCAGATACGTGGAGTCGCTTCCGCAAAACGCCAACGGCAAGTACGACCGTAAGGCGCTTGCGGAAATCCTGCAGTGACCAGAGCGTGAACGCGCGGCAAAACCAGGCGCGTGAACACGCGGACAAAACCCCGATTGCGCCAAGCTTGTCGGGTATCTGGTGCTCTCCTGTGCGCAGACCGTCGCGCTTCGGCGTAACTAGAACTGGTTGTAGATGAAGTCGGCAGAGGCGCCGAAGTCGGTGAATACGACGAAGATGAATATCAGCGCGAACGCCAGAAAGCAGCTGGCTGCAAGCAGGACCGTGGAAACTACCGGATGCTCATGAGCCCACGAAGGAATGCGTCCGCTGGGTACTGCTTCGGAGGTCTCTTTTGCAGGAGCGCTTGGCTTGCGGGCATGGGCGGGTGCTGCGTGCTTGGCCATTCGTCTAGCCCTCCTTCATAAAGCGGTAGAGCGCTTCTTCGACGTCCACCCATCCGGGGCCGCCGAAGTGGACCTGGTCGTGGAGGAAGTAGAGTTCGTATTCGCGGTCGGAAAAGTCGGCTATGGTCACTCCGTAGGCTTCGGCAATGTCGATGACATGGTCGTAGCACGACCGACGCGTGGCGGCATCGATGCCGACCCAGTCGAAGTAGTCGCCTGAAAGGGGGCTCACAATGACGAGCGGGTCCAGCCCCGACTCCTGGCATACGCGCAAAAACAGGCCGAAGTCGTCGTATTCGGCAGTGTCAGCGAACGTCTCTCCTGCCATGTGTCCGGCAATCTGGTCCTTGTACTCTCCGACATTTTCCGCGTAGAAGTCGTCGTCGAACCCCCATTCGTTGCTCGAACGCTCCTTCGCGTTGGCAAGTGCGTGCTCGCGGATGGTGGCGAAGGGGGGTTCGAATTGCTGGCCATCCTTTTCGGGCACAAAACCGAAGCCAGAGACATCCTGCAGCGACTGGCGCAAGCGCAGGTCGTCAGTCCATGAGTACGCGGCGTCATTCGCCACCTCCAAGGGGCCTGTGCGCCAAGGGGCGTTCACGACCGAATCGGCGATGCCTTGCTGCGCCAACCGCATCTGCACGTATTCCTTCGTCTCGGGGGAAAGGCTGCTGTTCGCGGCGAACGCATGATAAAGCGAATACGAAAAGCGCGTGCCAAAGACGCTGTTGTCTACCCCGCCGTCGAAGAACCAATTCGGGGACACGATGATCGCCACTTTCTTGTTAGCGAGGGAGTCGGCATAGGCGCCTGCCGCAATGGCGTGCCAAAGGCTCTGGTCGAACGCTTCCCCGATGCAGAGCAGGTCGATTCCGTAGTTGTTGTTGCCGAACACCGTTGCAGGCACTTCGGGAACAAGGCTTGGTGGCGTGGACAATTCGGATGAGCCGAACAAGGCGAATGTATCGGGCGTTTGCGAAGCGGTCGCGAAAGCGATGCTTGACGACTTCGCGCCCGAATACACGTAGCCGTAGTTCTTGGACGGATCGGCAAGCTTCACCTGTGCGGGAAGCGCATACGTCACGCCCGCCGCAGCCAGCGCGAACGCCAAGAGGGCGGCAACGAAGGCACCTATGATACGTCCGTGCGACATGTCTCTCCTACAACCGCTCAGCAACGCGTGCGACGATCAGGTTCACCGTGTTCATCTCTTCGCGCTCAAGCTCTGTGGGGGCAATCGTCACGCCGAAGTCGGTCTCGAGCGCTACAAGAAGCTCGATGGCCGCCATGGAGTCGAGCAGGCCGGCTTCGAAAAGGTCGATGTCGCGCTCTTCGCGCACAACGCTGTCCCCGCAAATGTCTTCGATAAGGTCGAGCAGTCTGGCTTCCGTCTGGGCATCCATTTCTCTTACATTCCTCTCACTAGTTGGGAAATCTGGCCGCTGAACAGGGAGAAACCCACGAATACGGCAATCATGGTCAGCGCCCAGCTGAGTACTTTGAACCAACGCTGGTCTTTATGCGCCTTGTAGAATTTCGATTTGCGCTGGAACACTTCGCAAAGGGCAAGCAATGCGCCATGGTAGAAACCGTAGATCACATAGTCCAGCGTCAGGCCGTGCCATACGCCCATGAGCGTCATGTTGGCGATATAGCCCGTGCAGGCGGTGGTCAAACGGGATTTGAGCACCTTGCGCTTGAGCAGCGTGCGCGTCAGGCGCATGAACACGAAATCGCGCAGCCAATGCGAAAGCGAGATATGCCAGCGGTTCCAGAAGTCTTTGATGTCCACGGAAAGGAAGGGCATGCGGAAGTTGCGCGGCACTTCCACGCCGAACACCGAGCCCAGTCCAATGGCCATCAGGCTGTAGCCCGCGAAGTCGAAAAACATGTTCAACCCGTAGAAAAACGCAGCGACAACCTCGCCGCCGGCAGCTGCAAGGGGAGTGGACGTGCCAATGTATTGAGGCAGGAACCACGACGCCCAACTTGCGAAGGCAGCGAACACGAACTTGTAGGTGGCGCCGCCAAGGATGCGAAGCAGGCCCAGCGAAAGCCCATCAAGGTAGTCGCTGCGAGAAAGGGGGGCGTGCAGCCGCTCGACGAAGGGTCGCGAACGCATGATGGGGCCTGAAGTAAACGGCGTGAAGAACACAAGGAAGTACAGATAGTCGAATACGCTCATGCGCTCGATCAGGCCGTCGCGCAGTTCGATGAGCACTTGCACGGCTTTGAACGTGAGGTAGGAAATGCCAAGGAAGCCAAGCAGGTTGCCGCCGAACACCTCGGATACTTTGTAAACGGCAACAGGAGCGATGGTGAGCGCCAATGCAACGCGGTACAAGCCTACAGCGTGGGGACGCTGCGACGCAAACAGGTGTTGCACAAACAGGAAAAGAAGCGTGGCCAGCACCACGAAGAACAGCAGCGCTGCCATTTGCATGGGCGTGTGCATGAACAGCAGCGCCAAGAAGACGACCGACGCTGCAAAGCCGTAACCACGCAGCGACCGTTCGGCGCACCCAAGCACAATGGCGGGGATTGCCGCCAAGGCGGCAAGCACGAAGAACGCCGGTTCGGTGTAGAAGCCCACTAATAGTGTCCCATCACATTATTCGGGAGGCATACTACCCTGCCTCCCGAATCGTTACACGAAATTGGATATGCAAAGCTACCCGTGTATTCTACCTTAGCACGATGTCAGGGATGCATGCCGCTTCGTCGTCTCCTCCGACAGCCGCATTGTCGGCAGCTGGCTCCTGGTAGGCGGGCTCTGCTGCAGCCGGTTCCTGATAGGCGGGCTCTTCGGCAGCTGGTTCGTCGTAGACGATCTCGTCGTAATACGCAGGCGCGTCGTCGGCGTACTCGACGGGGGCAACCTCTTGGGCGGGAGCTTGCTCAACCGCAGTCTGCTCTTCGGCGGCCTGCTGGTCTTCAGGAGCTTGCTCCGTAGCGACCGCAGCCGCTTCGGTTGCGGCGGCCCCAGCTGCAGCATCCGCGGTCTGGTTTTTAGAGATGGACTGTTCGGCTTCCAGGGTCGAAACCTTGCTGCCCGATGCAATGCTCGTGTAGTCAAGATAGGCAACGTCGCCGTTGACGCGCACTTCGGCATCTTTGATATCGCTCAGGTTAAGCTGGTGGAGCACAAGCTCTGTCCCATCTTCAAGCGTCAGCTGCATGTCGGCGCGCGCTTCGAGCTTGACGTCGGCAGTTTGGCCACCCGCTTCCGGGGCGTCGACGGCAGGGCAGGCAAGCACGACAGTCTCTCCGTTGGCAACCTGGTCGCCCGAGGCAAGGATACTGGCAGGAAAGTCGGTGTCTTGTGTGGGCTTGACGGCAAGGGCCTTGATGGCCTTGCCTGTCTTGTTGGCGAAGTTGAACTGAGACGCGGCGTTTGCCGTTGCTCCAACTGTGCGGAACGTCGGCTGCGAGGACGAAGCCGAAGCGCTTGCAGCAGAAGAGCCGCTCGAGCTGTTCGTTGCAGGCGCGCTCGAGGCAGACGCAGGTGCGCTTTGGGCCGGTGCTTGCATGTCCGCCGAGCTTGCCTTCGAATCCTCCGACTGGCCGGCGCATCCTCCGAGCACCAGCAGGGCGGCAAGGGATCCGGCAAAGACAAGTGAAAGTGTGCAAGATGCTTTCATAAGGTTTCCTTCCTGCTTATACGCTTTCCTAAAGGCTATAGGCGACAGGTGCGTTTCCATAGGTGATCATATACCAGTTGTACGAAGGCAGGTCGCGACGCAGGTTCGGGTCGCACACGTAAGTGACCCCGTTGATGTATACCTCGGTCCAGCCGTGTGGCACCGTGCCTCCGCTCGCGCTTGGGCACCCGCCCGCGCGGAAGTTGGCGCTGTAGCCGCAGGTGCGTGCAAGCCACATGAACATGGATGCGTCGCCATAGCAGTCGGCAACGCCGCGATTCTTCACGTAGAGAGCGTACTTGATAGAGGTGCTGTCGTTGACGATGCCCCAATACGACCCAGAATCAAGCGACTGAACATGACCGTAGTTGGTCATGTAGTCGAAGCAGCGGCGAAGGTTGTAGCCGCAGCGCTCAGCAACGGAGCGCAGGTAGTCGTCAAGCTCGGCATTGCCGGAGATGCCGGCGCGTTCCGTGGGAATGGGATTCCATGCCTGTGCCGTCGTGCCGTTTCGCGTGAACTGCTGCACGTTGGCGTTGTTGTCTTTAGAAGCATACACAACATCGAGCGCCTTGCCGGATTTAGCGTTGACCAGCTCGAATCCGCCGTTTTCGCGCAGGATCGGACGCCACAACTGTGCAGACGTCCCATTGGGTGTCCATTGCTGCACGTTGGCATTGTCGCTGAGCGATCCGCCCGCCACGTCAAGCGCCTGTCTCGAACGTTCGCAAATCACGCGATAGGTGCCGTTGCCAATGCAGGTGAGCGTGAATTTCTGCGCATCGGTGTTGTTGCGCGTGTACTGCTGGGCATTGGCTCCCGCGGTCAATGACGCGCCTGCGATGTCGAGTGCCTTGTCCGAATTAACGTTGACCAGTTCGTATAGTCCGTTGGGCAAGGGGTCGCAAGTCGTCACACGCCATCGCTGTGCAATGGTGTTGGCAGCGTCTTGGGCAACTGTGGCGGTTCCTGGAGAAGTGGAGGGCAGGGCAAGGCGCCGACCGGAAGCGGCGTTTTCGAAGACAACGCCGCTGCCGTTGACTGAGACGTTCCAGCGCTGTGCGGCCGAAGCGGCGTTGAGGGGGCGCTGGACAACCCTGCCGGATTCTTCGGTCAGGTAGAGTCCAGAGCTCATGCTTTGCAGGCGAATCGTTCCGCCCGAAACCGAGCGAACGTAGAAGCGCTGCGCGAGTGTGCTGTTGGCAGTGTAGCCCTGGATGGTTGCGCCGCTTTCACTTGACGCGTTTTGCACGTCGAGTGCAATTTTGGTGGGGCTGGCAATGGGGAAAATCATGCAAGGCCCTTCGGGAAGGACAGGAACGGGCTTGAGCGTCCAGCGCTGGGCGGCGGTGCCATTCGGCGCATAAAGCTGCACGTTCGCGCCGGCGTTTTTCGAGCCATTCGCAACTTCAAGCACCGTGCCGGAAAGCTTGGAGGCAATGGTGTAGGTGCCGTCGGAATTGCGTGTAAGAGCCCATCGCTGCGCGTCAGAGCCGTTGCCGGTCCAGGCTTGCGCGTTAGCGCGAGCAGCGGGGTCTCCGCCAGGGACATCGATGACAGTGCCGCTTGAAGCGGAGCGAATCTCGTAGTAGCCGTCGGAACCGCGCTTGATCGACCAACGTTGCGCAATCGTGTCGTTTGCGGTGTACGCTTGAATGTTGGTCCCGTTGGACGGGGATGCGCCGGCAAGGTCAAGCCGGAGGTTCGACGCATTCGAAGGGTAAAGAACGTAGATGCCGTCAGCGGCAGTGCGGGCTGGGGCAGCAGGGATGACGGGCAGCAGCCACCATTTTTGCGCGGTAGTGCCATTGTTCATATACAGCTGGACATTGGCGCCTGGGGAGGCGTTTGCGCCGCTCACATCAAGGGCACGCGCACCGCTTAGCGCAGAGGTGATAACCCATGCAGAGCCGGAACGCGTAATCCTCCAACGTTGGGCCGTAGTGCTATTGCGGGAGTACAGCTGCACGTTGGCGCCGTCTGCCGAGCGCCCCCATGCCACGTCGAGCACTTTTCCAGTGGCGGCACTTTCCATATCGTAGGTGCCATCAGCGTTGCGTGTAATCTTCCAGCGCTGGGCAGCAGAGGCGTTAGAGGACCAGATTTGCGCATTGGCACCATTAGATGACGAACCGTTTGCCACGTCAAGCATCAGCTTGCCGTTCAGGACCGACTGGATGTAGTAG
>JAFUCW010000436.1 GCA_017459485.1 Eggerthellaceae bacterium
ATGGACAGCCTGGAAAACAAGGTCGAAGACGCCAAGCGCAACGCTGCCGCCGCCAATGCCGCTGCCGCCAACGCTTCCTCTGCAGCCGTTAACGCCGCAAAGGTGTCTGCAGCGTCCGCCGCGTCCGCATCGGCCGCAAGGCAGGCATCCGCAGCCCCGGCTGCACGGCCTGCCGCCAACGCCACGATCATCGACCGCACGCCCCAGGCTGCGACCATCATCGACGTTCCCAAGACCGGTGACACTCTGACCATTCAGGCGGGATCGAACCGCGGTAACACCTACGACCTGCCCGCCAACGACTTCGTGATCGGCCGCGAAGCGAAATGCTACATCGTCGTCGACGACGGAAAGGTCTCTCGCGAGCACGTGAAGTTCGTCTACACCTCCGGCAGCTGGTCTGCGCTCGACATGGGAAGCGTGAACGGCACCTACATCAACGGGCAACGCCTGTCCGGCCAACAGCAGCTCAACAACGGCGACACGGTCAAGATCGGCGACACCATCTTGGTGTTCGGCAAGGCGGCGCACTAAGCACGAATCGCAACCCAGCTCACGTAATCGGAGATTCGCCATGAAACACGCACACACCAACGCATCCCCTACTGTCCCGCAGCGGGGGGTGCCTGCCCTCCTCCTTGCAGTTGCCGTGCTCCTTGCTTCACTCGCGCTTCTGCCCTTCGCGCCTTCGCCGGCGCACGCAGCAGAAGGCGAGCAGCCTTCCGTCCTGATCGTCGACTCGAACATGGGCGACCTGGACCTTCTGGCCATGCATTGGCTTGGACAGGAAGTCGAAGTTGTCGCCGAAGAAGGCGGAATGCAGCTGTCGACGTCTTCGGCCCCCGTGTGGTGGGCGGACAACGGCGGAAAGGAGGGTGCACCTTCCACTTTCGTGCTGGGAAGCCCTTCGGCAGCTCCCCTCACGGCAGACAGCATCGTGTGGGCGCTCGACGCAATCCGCGCTGCGGGTGCCCAACCCAAGACCTTCGTGGTTGCCATGGGCCCTGCGGGCCTTCCCGTCCGCGAGTACGCCGAAGACCTTGCAAACACCAAGCAGAGCGCACGCGCCGACATCGTGGGGCTTGCCTTCTGCGGCACCGCCCACAACGGCTATTCCGTCATCAATTCGTACCCCGAGCTTACCCTTTGGGACACGATTGCAGCTGCCATCGGCCGCACGCGCGCCGACATCCAGCCGCAAAGCGAATACCTTACCTCCCTTGAACAGGGGCGGTTCCCCCGCACGTCCAAAACCCTTGTCGTGACTGGTTCCGTCGGCGACTTGGGATTCGGAGCCACCGACGGCTCTGCAATAGGGCCAGACTTAAGCCTGAGCAGCGCCGTGGCGGGCGACTACGACACTGCGCTTTCGGACGCCACTGCGTGCCGTGCGGTCGACCTCTCAGGGCAATGGGGCAAATTCACCAACAGGATCGACTACCCCGACCGCTTGGTCGACGAACATCTGACCGAGCTGCTTTCGACCTACCCCAGCTATTGCACAGTAGACGACATCCAGCCCAAAGTGCGCGAGTTCTACGAGACCTGGTTCGCCGGCACCAATCCAGTCACCCACATCTCCAACGTGATCGCACTCGACCTTTCCGGCAGCATGCTGGAAGAAATCGTGCCCGGAACCATCAAGATCGACAGCGCGAAGGGAGCCGCGCGCGCCTACCTTCAGGCCGCAGAATCGTCGGACAGCATGCCCTATGCGGCGCCCATCAACATCGACCTCACAGGGTTTAGCACCACGCTTGCCAACATCACGAGCGGATACGACGACGGAGCGCGCAACGCCGTGACCTCCATGGAGGCCACCCACAACGAGACCAATATTGGCATCGCATTCGACGACGCCGTCGCCAAGCTGGGAGGCGCTCCTGCGTGCGCCGACAAGCGCATCCTGCTTCTTTCCGACGGTGCGACCACCGAAGGCGCCACCAACGAGCAGATGCTCTCCGGCGTTGTCGCGAATGCAGCTTCTTCGGGCATAGTCATCGACACCATCGGCTTCGGCGACGTGGGCGAGTCCAACTCTGCGTTCCTCGACCAGGTTGCTGCCGCAACAGGAGGAACGTACTACCAAGCCGCCGACACCTACGAGCTGGTTGTCAACTTCCTGCGCTCCTATTACGCCTCCCAAGGCCTTGGGTTCGTTGACGACAACCTTGCCGAAGGCGACGTCAAGAACGGCACCATCGGCACCGTAGGCGCCTCGACCGCCGCGCTTAACGTCGGCGTGGTTGGAAACGGGTACAGCCCGCAGATCAGGCTCCTGTGCAACGGAGAACCGGTCGCAGACGAATACGTCACCACGCAGCAGGAAGGGAACTTCACGGTGCTTCAGTGCGTCAACCCGCCCTACGGCGAATACAGCGTGGAAGTGTCGGGCGGTTCCGGCAATGCGCATCTTTTCGGGTTGCAGCAAAAGGGCATCAACCGTGGACGCACTATCATGGGCGAAGAACTCGACTACTCTCGTTACCTGCTCATAGCGACCGCCGCCCTGCTGGCAGTTGGACTTATCGCGACCATTGTGTTGACGATGCGCAAGAAGAAGGCGTCATAGGTCATAATCTAGGTATGACAAGCGTCCCCAGCCACTTCGTGGGCAGGAGACGATGACGAGTAGAGAAGAGGGACAAACGTGGATCTAGCAGGCTATACCTCACCAGGGCCCCGCGAAGCGAACGAAGACAATTTCTTTGCCTCCGACTTCACCGACTTCGGGTCGTTCAGCAACGGGGTGTGCGCATTCGCCGTTGTCAGCGACGGCATGGGCGGCTACCAAGGCGGAGACATTGCAAGCAGCATCGTCATTGCCGAGGCAGAACACTACCTCGACCAGCTGCTCGACATGGCACGCGAAAACCAGATCGAGCTTGACCCGGCCACTGCATTGCGCGAAATCGTCGAAGGGGCGCATGCTTCTGTCCTCGACGCCGCGCAGCAAGCGGGCGGACGCAGCATGGGCGCGACCTTCGTAGGCGTCTTCGTCAGCCCCACGCACGCATGGATCGGCCATGTTGGAGACAGCCGCGCCTACCTGCTTCGCGACGGAAATGCCCAGCAGCTGACCGAAGACCATTCGCAAGTGGGCAGGATGCTCGCACGCGGCATGATCACCGAAGAGGAAGCACAGCACCACCCCGACCGCAACAAAATCGAGCAGGCACTGGGCTTCACCATCTTCGACACCGACATCAACGAGACGGACCTGCAGGAAGGCGACGTGCTCCTTCTGTGCTCGGACGGCGTCTATACCGTGCTCGATTCGGACAAAATCTTCTCGTGCGTCTACGACGCTTCGAATGCGGAAGCAGCTGCGAAGAGAACCGTCGACGCCTCGCTGTCCGCAGGAACGGACGACAACACCACGGCGCTTGTCATCATGCCCGACCGCACCGCTTCCGGAGGGCGACACAATGCACCTACCCTGGCAGGGGGCGTCGATGCGGTTGAGCCTAAGCGCGCCTCGCGCGACTCCGAGCGCCCGAGCGCACGCACAGGCAAAGGCCCGCAGGCCCGCAGCTCTTCGAGCAAGAACGCGCGCAGCCAGTCCGCCAAGTCCGGACCAAGCCGCAACATCATCCTTCCCATCCTCATTGGCATAGCGCTCCTGGCGCTTTTGGGCGCCCTTGCGTTCAACGCCTGCACAGGACCGCGCGAAGAGATAAGCTCGTCTGCACCCGCTGCAGCATCCTCCGATCCGACCGCCATGGTCGCGCCTTCGTCGGGCGACGCCGCAACTTCGGCTGCCGGCACTCCGTCGTCGGCTACGTCAGTGTCTGCTTCGAGCAAGACCTACACGGTCCAGGGCGAAGACACGGCCCTGCGCTACCTCAACGCGAGCGGCGAGCCAAGTAATTTCATGGATGACTACGAAGCCACGGTCTATCTGCCCGTCGGCGCAACAGTTGACGCGCTGGGCAACCCCGACAGCTACGGAAACGAAAACTACGTCTACCAGAAGCTCTCCGAACACTACCTTTCCGACCTGAAGGACGACTGGCGGCTCGCGCAAGAGGGCACGACGGAGTTCACTTCCTCGTTTGCGCAGATTGTCGGCGACAACGACAGCTATGCAATGTTCTTAAGCGCTATCGACCCCAACAACATCACTGCGCTGCTGCTTGTGGACTCCGTAATTGCCGGCACCCAAGACGACGCATTTGCGGACGACACCGACAGCACCGCCCTCCAAGCGGACAGCACCGTCGCCAATGCGACGGCCGACACGACTGGAACGACCGGCACGACCGAAGCTGCGACCGGCACCACAACCGGCACGACCGATGCAACGGGCGCCACCACCAGCACGACCACCCAACCTGCGGTAAACGGAACCGCCGACTCAGCCAAGTCGGTGGCCGCCACCGTCGACAACACTACTGGACAGGCCGCCGGAACGACAGGAACGGCGCAGTAGGACATGAGCGCTGCGTCCGCATACGGCAACCTGGGACCCTACGAGCTCCGCGGCGAGCTTGGAAGGGGCGCCATGGCGCGCGTATGGCGGGCGTGGGATCCCAACCTGGAGAGGGAGGTTGCCATCAAGGAGCCGCTGTTCGGCCCCGGCGTCTCCCCATCCTTGCTCGACGAGATGGGAAGGCGGTTCGTGGCCGAGGGCCGCACCGCCGCCCGCCTCGACCACCCCAACATCGTCACCATTTTTGCCGCTGACGTCTACGACGGGCGACCCGCCATTGTCATGGAGCTTATCGAGGGCACCACGCTTTCCGACCTCCTGGCCGACGGGC
>JAFUCW010000042.1 GCA_017459485.1 Eggerthellaceae bacterium
GCAACGTGATCTACGGCTTCCACGACTACAAGGTGCACTCGAAGATCTGCTCGATCATCCGCCACACCCCGCAGGGCGTGCAGTACATCACGCAGCTCGGCACGGGCAACTACAACGAGAAGACCGCGCGGCTCTACACCGACTTCAGCTTCATCACCACGCGCCCGGAAATCGGCAAAGACGCCGTGGAGTTCTTCCGCAACATGAACCTGGAAAACACAAGCCGTGCCTACCGGCATCTCTGGGTCGCACCGCTGCAAATCAAGCAGAACATCCTGGTCAACATCGACAAACAGATCGAACTTGCCGAAGCAGGCGAGCCGTGCGGGTTGTTCTTCAAGACGAACTCCGTTACCGACAAGGACGTCATCGAAAAAATCGCCGAAGCAAGCCGTGCGGGTGTGCCGGTGACCATGCTCGTGCGCGGCATCAGCTGCATCGTACCTGGCGTGAAGCACCACACCGAAAACGTGCGCGTGGTATCCATTGTCGGACGGCTGCTCGAGCACAGTCGCATCTTCATATTCGGCGCACAAGACAACTGCAAAGTGTTCCTTTCCTCGGCCGACCTGATGACGCGCAACCTGGACAAGCGCATCGAGATTGCTTGGCCGGTCGAAGACGAAACGGTCAAGCAGCAAGTTCTCGACTACGTGAACACCTGCCTTTCCGACACGGTGAAACTGCGCGAGCTGAAGCGCGACCGCAAATGGACGGGCCTAGGCATGCTTACGCGCGGCAAGAACGGCCTTCCTGCTCGCAACGCGCAGGAAGAGCTAATCGCCGAAGCTGCCAAACGCTCCCGCGCCGCAGAACGTGCTGCCAAAACCACCAAGAAGCAGACCAAGAAGTAGGCTTCGCGCAACGCGCACCTCCTTCGACACACAGCCTGCCGCACGCGACACGGCAGGCTTTTTTGAATGAAGCACGTGTGCTGCACGCAGAACTGCCCTTATGTTCCCGCTTCCCAAAGAGGGCAGGATAGGTAGGGTCGCAAACGCATACAATAGAGAAGAGACGATCGGCAACAAGAGCAAGGACACGGCACATGCTTGGCTCCTGGTACGCATATGCGGCTGCTTCCGACCCCGACAGGCTTCTGTACAACCTAAGCTTCTGGCGCGCAGGCGCCAGCACCGTCGGCACGGCGCTTGCCGGCTGGCTTGCACACCGCCGCTCCCCTGCAGCCCTGCCGACGGCCGTAGCCACTGCGGCAGCCACGGTGGGCTTAGGCATTCTGAACAAAAGAAAGACCGGCAGCTACGTAACACGCACCTGGGACAAGGCTTCTCTGAAGGAAAGCATTTTCAATCGAGCGATGCCTGTTCTGCATGCCGTAGAGTCGACTGCGCTTGTAGGTGTTGCGGCCGTAGCTTCGGCACAGCGTCCTACCAAATACGGTCCCCTTTCCAGCGCGCCCTGGTATCCGCTTGCCCGCAAGCTTGGCCTGTACTACATGGTGTTTTCTCTCGTAGGCCATTGGGCAGAGATGCTGTTTTGCACGGGCATCAAATACGGCATCTTCAAGGGCGGCTACGACCGCGAAAACCACATGCTCTGGGACCAGTGGCTGTTCCCCTTCCCCGCCGAAGGCACAGCGGCGGTTTTGGCCGAACTGGCGCTGACGCCCGTGAAAAACGCGGTGGAAGACGCGGTCAACACAGGCAAAGACAGAGGCTTCATTCCCGAACAGGCTGCATTCCCCTTAGCGCTTGGCGCAAGCTTCTTGGTGAACCAGGTCGTCTGCACGTCGATCGACTACGCCACCGGCATGGTGGCCAACCGCAACGACGAACTGTGGGACTACCGCGACATGCGCTTCCACTACAAGGGCCAAATCTGCTTGCAGAACTCCCTGCTCTATTCGGCTATTGCCACCTGGGCCGTCTGGGTGTTGCTGCCCGTCCTTGACAAGGCGCTCAAGCGCGCCGGCGACACCAAGCTGGACGGATCGTTTGTCGGCCTTGGGTCCTTCTACGCATTCCTGCTGCTGCTCTACCACGTTCTTCCCAAGGACAGGGAACTCTAGGACAGGGCGGCTTGTCTCCTGCTTTGTCCCCCTAAACCGCAAGAGCCTGAAAGCCCGGGAAAACAATCAGGGGGCAGCGTTGGCGCAGGCGGCAGGCGATGCCGACGGCAATCAGGGACGCATGCTTTGCATGAAATGACGTCAGGCGCTACGCTGCCTGCCCCCATGTCGATAATCGATAGGTGTTGGATGCCCGCGCCCATTCCTTCGGTGCTAGTATAAGAGCGATACTGCGCTTTTTGGAGGGATCCATGGGAGGACGTGCCGACGGGCTTCTTGCCACACCCGAGTTTCAAAAGCTGCTCCAGCGCACGCATCGGGGCTCTATGCTCAAGCGCGAGCTAACCGCCGACTTCATCCCAAACGGCTACGACGCCGATGAAGTATGGGAAGCCGTTCTTGGAATCCGACGGGCATAAGGGTTCTACTCTCCTTACGTGTGTTTCAGAGAGGGCGCCTGCGTGAAGGAGTGGTACCAGATCACAGCCCGCATGCAGGACTTCATCACTCGCATCGGTGCCGCTACCCAGCACGGATCGGCAATCGACCGCATGGTGAGCGAAAGAGCCAGCTCGCACTTCATCACCCAGCAGTACATCGATGAGATTATGGTCAATTTGACGCTGGATGGGTTCCCTTCCACCTACGAGTCCATACGTGAAGTCATCTTGGACGAGCGGGCGCCGCGCGACGTCCCCGAAACAGTAGCACTACGCTACCATCAGATCCTGCATTCGTTCGATGCCATGGAGGATGTCACCTTCACTCCGCAGCTCATAGAAGGATACTATGCACAGCTCATTGCCGACTGTGGCGACGCAGTCGAGCCTTCGGTGCAGCCATCGTATCCCGTCGAGTGCTTTTGCACCTTGTTCGACGAGCCGCCATCCCGGCAATGGCGCTTGGAAGTGATGTGCGCGCTGGCAAACCGCAGGATGACGGATCCCGTGCTGCCCGACATCGTGCTTTCGCTTTTGGTCAACTGCTTCTTCTGGCGCTATTCGCCCTTCGATCACTTCAACAACATAATGGGCTGCATTGCAAGCAGGCTCTTCCTGTGCCAAGCCGGCTTCCCCGTGTTCAGGTTCATCCCCAAGTCGATGCTCTACGTGCGCTGGCGGTCGGGGGAGCTTGTTTCTCCCGACGGGCATCTGTTCTCCGAAGCCGCCGTGCACGACGGGAACTTCATCGACTACACGGTCATGTACGAGTCCATACTGGGCCTGATGCTTCAAAGCGTACAGCAGATGGAGGCTTCGTTGAACGTCCGGAAGAAGATAGACGACGACGCGCTTCGCGGAATCCAGTCGTCACCCTTCTTCAATTACCGGCAAGCGCACCTGCTGGGCCAGGCCGTGCTCGCGCCCGACACGGAGTTCAACATTCGCTCTCACCAGGTTCTCCACAACGTGGCGTACTCGACTGCCCGCGCTGATTTGCTCAAGCTTGTTGAAATGGGTTTGCTTTCTCAGTCGGTACGTGACTCAGTGTTTTTCTACCGTGCCACACCTGGGTTCAAAACCCAGCTGGCGCAGCTTGCGGTGGAAAAGTACGAAAGCCCTATCGATAATCGATAGGGTGCCGCATTCCGCTCCTAACCTTCCTTTTGAACTGGGAAAATGCAACTGAATCGGTATCGATAATGCAGATTTCAAAGTTGTGCGCAGGATTCTAGAATTGACAGAGTTGCAGGTTGTCGTTTCCTGCAGGGAGATGGGCGCCTGTGCGGCGTATCCCGCAACAGAACGGGAGAGTAATGGAAGCAACTGATCTGACAAGGCGTAATTACTTAAAGGGCGCCGGTGCCGCATTGGCCGCCGTTGGAGCCGC
>JAFUCW010000437.1 GCA_017459485.1 Eggerthellaceae bacterium
CAACGCTGCCCCGAAGAGGTGACCGAAATGCACTATGCACAGCGCATGGCACCCGAAGGCATCAAGGTGCTCAACCCGGCATTCGACGTGACTAGCCGCGAACTCATAACTGCCATCATCACTGAACATGGTGTGTGCAACCCTTCGCGTCTTTAGCGCTGCCAGCGCCGCCAGCGCCAGAGCCGAAAACGCACTCCCGCCCACAAATCCCCACCGCAACCTTGACCCACAGTGCCAAAGAGGTCACAATACGGGTGCATGCAATCGAAACAGAAACGGAACACACCCATGCACCTTACCACGAAGACTTCTTCATTCGCTCTCTTTGTCCTTACTGCCTGCATCGCCGCGTGCATCCTTCTTTCTGGCGTCGCCTATGCCGAAACGCCTGCGAGGTTTTTGGCGGTCGAATCGCCCTCTGTAACGTCATCCGCTAGCCAAAGCCAAACCGCTGCCGTCTTCACTACGGGTTCTGCTGCAGCGGACGCTGCTGCCCCAAGCACGTCGGCTCCTGCTTCCGACATTTTCTCCGGCAATTGGGAGCGCTTGTGGGGCGCCAACGCCTACGACACCATGGCAGACGTTATCCGCAAGGGATGGAGCTCGTCCTCCACGGTGGTCATTGCCACCAGGAGGCACTACCACGACGCGCTTACGGCTAGCGCGCTTGCAGGCAGCTTCAACGCCCCCATTTTGCTTACCGAACGCACACACCTCCCCACTCAAACGTCTTCCGAGATAAAACGCCTCAAAGCAAAGAGGGCCTACGTCATGGGGGGCACCATTGCCATAACGAAAAACGTGGAGACGCAGCTTTCCCAGCTGGGCGTGACGCACATTCAGCGTGTCTGGGGCCGCGATGCGCGCGGAACAGCAGTGGCAGTGGCGAACGAGCTTGGAGGGTCTCACAGCAAGACGGCCATCATTGCGACAAGCACGTCTTTCCAGGATGCGCTTTCGATCGCGCCCTATGCGTACAAAACCAAGTCTCCCATCTTCCTGACCAGCAGCAACGGGACCTCGCTCGATGCGCAAACGCGCGCCGCCCTGCAGCAGGGCGGCTATCAAGAAGCCGTCATTGTAGGAGGCCCCATCGCGGTAAAGCAGTCCGTCCACAACCAGATCAACGCATGCGGCATCAACAACGTCACGCGCCTTTGGGGGCAAAACGCTGCCGGAACCTCGAGCAAGATTGCCCAATGGTGCATCGATCGTGGCATGAGCGCGAGCAACGTGGGCGTCGCCACCAGCAAAAGCTTCTACGATGCACTGACCGGAGGCGCCCTCTGCGGAAAGAACAATGCTCCGCTCGTCTTGGTCAGCAACGAAAACAGGAGCACGGTGTACAGCTTCCTGAACCCGCACCGTGCGTCTATCGGCAAAGGCTATATTTTCGGAGGGCACCTAGCCGTAAGCACCGCTTCTGCCAGCTTGGTGCAAAGCGGGGCCGGCAAGACCGCCTACAGCAACATGGAAGGACATGACGTCTCTGGTTTCCTCAAACTAGGCATCGACGTGTCCCATTGGCAAGGCTACATCGACTGGCAGCAGGTCAAGAACTCGGGCGTCGACTTTGCCATAGTGCGCGTCGCCCATGGAGTAGGCCCCGGCGGCGTCATCGACGAACAGCACCGGCGCAATTTCCGAGAGGCAAAAGCGGCAGGAGTGACGCTAGGCGCCTACCTCTATTCGGACACCGATTCGGCCGAAGGAGCGCGCAACGAAGCCAACCAGGTCATCAACCTGCTTCGGGACGCAGGAATGACCGCTGCCGACCTTGCCCTGGGCGTCTACTACGACCTCGAAGAACCCCGCTTCCAAAACGAGCAGAGCCGCGATCTGCTGCTCGACATGACGAAGACCTTCGCAGGTACTTTGAAAGACGGAGGATTCGAAAAAGTCGGCGTGTATTCGAACCTGAACTGGTGGACGAACTTCCTGCCCTCGTCCGAGTACAACCGCTTCACACGCTGGATTGCCCAATGGAACAGCGAATGCACCTACTTCGGCCCCTATCGCATCTGGCAGTTCAGCAGCAAAGGGCGCGTTCCTGGCATAGACGGCGACGTAGACATGGACCTTCTTTACTACTAGACCGCCAGATGAACTGCAAGAACTTCTAGACCGCCACAGCGGCAGGGAAAATACCGCGGAAGCCAATGCGAATGGAGCCGACGACGCACTAGCCGCTCTGAAGGTTTTGCCTGAGCCACTCGAACATGCAGGCAGTGGCAGCCTGTGCCACGTTGAGCGAGCCCACCTGCCCCACTTGCGGCAAAGCGACCAGAAAGTCGCACGCTTCCTGGGTAAGGCGCGCAAGGCCCTCTCCTTCGTTGCCCATGACAAGGACCATCTTGCCCTTCATGTTCGCATCCCAGATGGCGTCGGGCGCTTTCTCGCTTGCTCCGGCAATCCAAAACCCATCTTCCTTGAGGCGCTCGCACGTTTGCTTCACGTTCGCCACCTGAGCAATGGGAATGCGTGACACGGCACCGGCGCTGCTTTTGTAGGTCGCTGCGTTCACCCGAGCACTGCGCTTGTTCGGCAAGATGACGCCGGATGCACCCACCACTTCGGCAGACCGCAGGATGGCGCCAAGGTTTCCCGCGTCGGTAATATGGTCAAGGATGATCACAAGCGCCCGACCGTCGCGTTCCTGCGCCTGCTGCAGCGCGACGTTCACCACGTCCTGGAGGTTCACGTACGCGAAAGGCGCCACCTGCGCCATGACACCCTGATGACTTCCGCGCTCGCTGCGCGCATCCAGGTCCGACCGCCGCACCGTTTCCACCGAAACGCCCGCAGCCTTCGCCTTGCGCAGCATGTCAGACACTAGTCCGTCGCGCTTGAGGTTGTCCGCCATGAGCACGCGCTCGATGGGCACACCCGCGCGGAACGCTTCGATAATGGGATGTTTTCCTTCGACATAATCTGCCATGACGCTATTATAGTGGCTGTCGAAAGGACTGGGATGAGAATTGGCATCGTATCCGACCTGCACCGCAGGCTTCCCGCATTCGTGGAGGAGGCGTTCGAAGGCTGCGACCACATCATTTGCGCCGGCGACACCGAAGACGAGCGCCTCCTGTGGCACCTGCAAACCATTGCGCTCGTTACTAACGTGCGTGGCAACAACGACTGGTCGATCGACGCGCCTTTCGCCGTGACGACCACGCTTGCAGGCACGACGTTTTTCGTCGTGCATCGGCCGGAAGACATTGGCATTCCCGACGAAAACGTGGACGTGATTGTCCATGGGCACACGCATACGCCCCGCGACGAAACGATCAACGGCGTGCGCTACCTCAACCCCGGCAGCCCCACGTACCCGCGTCGGTCGAACCCCAGCTGCTTGGTCATCGAGGCTGAAAACGGCACGATAGGCTCCCTGCGCTTCGTCGAAGGCACGCGCTAGCGGTCAGCCGAAAGGCACCCCGCTTCTGGCATGCGAAATGCCCTGCTAGGACGAAACCGCGTTGGCAGCTAGAACTTCTGTCCTGTGATCATCTCGTAGGCTTGGATGTACTTGGCGCTTGTCTGCTCGATGACGTCGGCAGGAAGGCGCGGGGGGTTGCCCTGGCGGGCCCAGTTCTCGTTGAGCCAATTGCGCACGAACTGCTTGTCGAAGCTTGGCTGCACCGATCCTTCCGCATAGCCATCCGACGCCCAAAACCGGCTCGAGTCGGGCGTGAGCACCTCGTCGCCAAGCACGATGCGCCCGTCGTGCACGCCGAACTCGAACTTGGTGTCTGCAATGATGATCCCGCGCGTGGCGGCATAGTCCGCCGCTTTGCTATAGACCGCAAGGGAAAGGTCGCGCAATGCAGCTGCAGTGTCGTCGCCCACCAGCGACGCGCATCGATCGAAGCTGATGTTCTCG
>JAFUCW010000438.1 GCA_017459485.1 Eggerthellaceae bacterium
CGCATGTTACAGTACAACACCCATCTGTGAAATATACATTTAAGCGTAAAAAGTCGTGTATTCGCAGGGAGGCCCTATGCACGTTTGTTTGATTACATTCGAGGTAGACCCCTAGCAAACCAGCGTCTACAAAGGACGGTTTGGCCGGGGCCTTTTTCGTTTGCCAAGCGCAAACGCAGGTAACGTCTGCCCATTATCTTCTACTACCTATGCGCAAGTTCGCTATGCCCCAAGCCGGGGCATTTTTTCGTTTTGGGTCCGATGGTCACGGATGTCTGGACACGCACCAGAATTGCAGCACAACCAGTTTCCGTGTGTGCCGAAGTAGAACACTTTTGTTCCGTTACGGTACAGAACCGTTCTCTACTAGAACATTTCCAACACAGGGTCGACACCCGCTGCTATCTTTGCGTGGCCGACAAAGGCTCTTCGACCCGGCTCCTGCCGAGACCAATCGGAGCAATCCGACGTCGAGGCAAGGAGGAAGGCATGGATTTGCAAACGTTCATCGTCAACAGAATCGAAAAGATTAAAGACGTGCGTGGGATAAGCACATCCGAGCTGGCAAGGAGATCCAACATCAGCCGCATACGGCTGACCAGGATCCTCTCGGGTGAAAGAGACTTGAAGGCAGCGGAAATGGTTTGGCTGTGCGTGGCTCTCAGCGTGCCAATCGAAGCCCTATTGCCAGAGAGCACGTCCCGTAGGGCCGCCACGCCAAATCAAGGCACAGCAGCAAGGCAGAAGGCCGATCGCTGCTAGAAGCCCCTGTAAGGAAAGCATTTGATGGGAGAACATGGGAAAGAAGTCGAGGCCTCCACCAGCCTACATGAGCTGCACGGCCGCCTCGTCGACCTCTCGGAAGAGTACCTGCACTACGACATCGCAGACGGCTACTCCGACTTCGAGGGGTTTTCCGCGTACGCCAGGACCTGCCTCATAGAGATTCCGGGGCAGGTGGCAAGCTATCTGTACTTGCTGGCCGATGAAGCGGAAGACGAGCGGCTGCGCAACCTCGCCGACGACATCAAGTCCTTCCAGCTTTCCAGAACCCAGAAGGACACCCTCGCCGACAAAGCGGCGTCTTGCATCGCGGCATCCAAGGCCGTGAACGCACCAACCCCACGACCACTCCCAGCCAGGTTGGCAGAAGTTAGGAGTTAGGTCGCGGGGTTTCTTTTCTTTTCCCCGCATGTTTCGGGGAAGGAAGGAAAATGGCAAGCGATTACGGCGACGAATCCGGCGAGAAGATGCTCGACTCGTTCACGAGGTTCGCAGAGCGCAGGGGCGAGTTCGCCATGCGCCAGCGCGCCTACGACTTCCAGCGCGCATGCAAGAACGCAACCGTTGCGGCCAAAGAGCACGACACCAGCCTGAATGCGGAGGCCGCACCCGAATGGGCGAAGCTCGACATGCAGGAGTTCCGCGCCATAGAGGGCTACGACGAGATCAAGCAGATTATAGAGGCCAAGCTCGACGCGCACGGCGTCGAGCCGCATTGGTTTACCGACGAGCAGGCGGCCAAAGAGTACCTGCTCTTCCGCGTGAAGGATGCCCGCGAGGTGTGGGCGTCTTTTAACGAGCTCGAGCAGGAAACCGAGGGCGTGGTAGAGCGCGCAAGCGAACGCGCCAAGGAGAAGGTCCAGGAAAAGAATCTGGGCAAAGACGAGCGTCCCCTGGAAGAGCGGGCACGTGAGGCCCGCGAGGCGTCCAAGGCGCTCGAAGCCGAGAAGACCCCGGGGATCGAGCGCGACCGTGCAGAGCGCGCGATAGAGACGAGGGCGAAGTGAAGCCCAGCGCTGGCGGCGTGGTGGCCGCTGCGGTCCTGTCGGCCGTCGCGTTCTTTCTGGGAGATTCGTTCGTGGCGAGCCTGCTCACGTTAGAAGGACATCCCATTCTGAACCTGCAGCCGGGACTCGAGCAGCTCCCCAGCTACGTGCTCGCACATGGCCCCCTATCCACAGAGCCTGCGGCGCTGGCCACGGGGCTCGTTGCTGCATGCGGGGTCTGGATGGCGTGGGCCTACGCCCTTACGCACGCGAGACCCGACCGCGAAGGCGAGGAGCACGGAAGCGCCCAGTGGGGCACCAAACGCGATGGCCAGAAATTCATGGACATGCGCGACTTCGCGAACAACATCATCTTCACGAAGAACTTCGGCCTCGCCATGAGCAGGGATTCCTTCGACATCAAGCACGATCGCAACAAGAACGTGCTCATTGCGGGCGGCTCGGGCTCGGGCAAGACGCGCGGCTACTTCGAGCCCAACACAATGCAGATGAACGCCAACTACTTCATC
>JAFUCW010000439.1 GCA_017459485.1 Eggerthellaceae bacterium
AACCCCCGCCACAAGCAGCGTCAGGGCTAGGAAGGGAGAAGCATAATGCCTCGTCTCGTTGGCGTCGATCTCCCGCGCGACAAGCGCATCGAGATTGGCCTTACCTACATCTACGGCATTGGATTGACCACTGCCAAGAAAATTATTGCAGACACCGGTGTCGATCCTGACGTCCGCGTCAAGGACATCAGCGAAGACGACCTGGCCAAGCTGCGCGACTACATTACCGAAAACCTTACGGTCGAAGGCGACTTGCATCGCGAGACCAGTCAGAACGTGAAGCGCTTGATGGAGATTGGCTGCTACCGTGGCCTGCGCCATCGCCGTGGCCTTCCCGTTCGCGGGCAGCGCACGCACACCAACGCGCGCACCCGCAAAGGGCCGCGTAAGCAAATCGGCGGCAAGAAGAAGTAGGAGGCGCGCATGGCTAAGAAAAACGTGCGCTCGCGCATCAAGCGTTCGGAGCGTAAGAACATAGTTGTGGGCGCCGCTCATATCAAGTCGACGTTCAACAACACCATCATCTCGATCACCGATCCTGCGGGCAACGTGATCAGCTGGCAGTCTGCAGGCACCGTTGGGTTCAAGGGCTCCCGCAAGTCCACTCCCTTTGCCGCGCAGATGGCTGCCGAAGCTGCTGCCAAAACGGCCATGGAGCATGGCCTGAAGAAGGTTTCCGTGTTCGTCAAGGGCCCCGGCTCTGGCCGCGAAACCGCTATTCGCTCTCTGCAGGCAGCAGGGCTGGAAGTGGCCAGCATTCAAGATTGCACGCCCATACCGCACAACGGTTGCCGTCAGCGCAAGCGTCGTCGCGTGTAGTTTGAGGAGGATTGATAGAAATGGCAATTAACAGAACTCCGGTTCTGAAGCGTTGCAGGCAGCTGGGCATCAATCCGGTGGACCTTGGTTACACGAGCAAGTCCAAGACCGAGTCCATCCGCCAGCCTAAGCGCCGCCGCAAGGAAAGCGAATATGGCATGCAGCTTCGCGAGAAGCAGAAGGCCAAGTTCATCTATGGTGTGCTGGAAAAGCAGTTCCGTGGCTACTTCAAGCGCGCCAAGAGCATGCCCGGAATTACGGGTGAAAACCTTATGGCTATCCTCGAGTCCCGCCTGGACAACATCGTGTTCCGTTTGGGCTTCGCACGTACGCGCAAGGAAGCCCGTCAGACGGTTACTCATGGGCATATTACGGTTAACGGTAAGCGCGTCGACATTCCCTCGTATCGCGTTCGCCCGGGCGACCTGGTCGCTGTTTCGCCGAAGGCTGCGGACTTGCTGGTCATCAAGAGCGCACTGGTTTCCAACGAGCGCGTTCAGGTTCCTGCGTGGCTGGAAGTGGATATCGAAAAGCTGCAGGGCAGCGTCCTGTCCCTTCCCACCCGCGATCAGATTGATTTGGACATAAACGAGCAGCTCATCGTCGAACTGTACTCCAAGTAACACAAACGAATCTGTTTGCGAATCTGTACGCGTATTCAAAGGAGGCTAACCACCTATGACAGAGTTCATGAGGCCTACCATAACAACAGAAGAAGTAAGCGAAACGGTTGCACGTTTTATCGTGGAGCCGCTCGAGCGCGGCTATGGCAATACGTTGGGCAACAGCATGCGACGCGTGCTCCTGTCCTCGTTGGACGGCTCGAAAGCCACTGCGATCCAGATCGAGGGTGTGCAGCATGAGTTCACCACGGCCGAAGGTGTCATCGAGGACATCACCGACATCGTGCTCAACGTGAAGGGGCTGGTGTTTGCCGCGCTCAACGACGACATCACCGAAGCGACCGCCCATGTGTCGGTCGAAGGACCTTGCACGGTCACCGGTGCGGACCTGGAGGTTCCCACCGAGTTCACGCTGATCAACCCCGAGCACGTGATCGCCACGGTGGCCGACGGAGGCCAGCTTGACATGACCATTCGCATTGGCGTCGGTCGCGGCTACGTGAGTGCCGAGCGCAACAAGCGCACGGAGGATCCCATTGGCATCATCCACGTGGATTCATTGTTCTCGCCTGTGCGTCGCTGCACGATGAACGTGTCCGACACGCGCGTGGGGCAGCGCACCGACTACGACCGTCTTATTCTGGAGGTCGAGACGGACGGTGCCATCACGCCGACCGACGCGGTGTGCCGTGCTGCGAACATCGTATCCCAGTACATGGGAGCCTTCCTGAGCCTCAACGAGACCGAGGAGGACGAAGAGGTGGAAGTTGTTTCCATCTTTGCTCCTGAAGGTCAGGAAACCAACGCCGACCTGGACAAGCAGATCGAAGACCTTGATCTGTCCGTGCGTTCGTACAACTGCCTGAAGCGCGCCGGCATCCATTCGGTGCGCCAGCTGGTCGAGTTCTCCGAAAACGACCTGCTCAACATCCGCAACTTCGGAGCGAAGTCCATCGAGGAAGTGAAAGACAAGCTCATTTCCATGGAACTCAACCTGAAAGCTTAGAGAGAGTGATGTAACGATGAGACACTACAAGAAAGGGCGCAAGCTGGGCACCGATTCCAGCCACACCAAGGCAATGAGGAAAAGCCTGTGCGTTGCGCTGTTCACTAACGACCGCATCAAGACGGTTGAGGCCCGCGCCAAGGAGATTCGTCCCGACGTGGACCGCATCATCACTTGGGCAAAGCGTGCCGACCTGCATTCCCGCCGCCTGGCAATTGCCGCCTTGGGCGACCAGGAGCTGGTCCGCGAGATTTTCGAAAAGGTCGCGCAGGGCCAGTTCAAAGACCGTGACGGCGGCTACACTCGTATCACCAAGCTGGGCAACCGCAAGGGCGACAACGCTTCCATGGTTATCATGGAGCTTGCCACCGAGCCAGTTGTCAAGAAGGAAAAGAAGGAGGCTCCCAAGAAGGAAGCCGCCAAGCCTGCTGCCGCTAAGGCTGCCGAAGAAAAGGTAGAGGACGTAGCCGAAAAAGCCGAAGAGGCCGAAAAGGCTGTGGAAACTGTAGATGCTGCGGCCGAAGAGGCTGAGGAAGCCGCCGAGGCTGCGGCTGAAGAAGTTTCCGAGGAGGCCGCCGAGGCTACGGAGGTCGCTGAGGAAGCCGTTGAAGAGGCCGCCGAGGCTACGGAAGCCGTCGAAGAGTCCACCGAGGAATCTGCCGAAGAGGCTGCCGAAGAGGCCATCGAGGAAGCTGCTGAAGCCGCAGAGGAAGCTCCTGCCGAAGAAGCCGAAAAGGCCGACGAGTAGAAGCCCGCTCTTCATTCAACGTCAAGGGGATCGGATTATTCCGGTCCCTTTCTTTGTGCGTCGAACATGCGCACATTTCTAACGTGTGATATGCAGATATCCTAGAAATGCCGTTGCCGATAAAGCGGCCCTCACGCCTGGAAAAACCCAAGCGCGTCATTCGCCTCTTGTCGGTGTCACATGCCCTCTGTCTGTCTTTGCCAGAAGGGATTGGCGCTCCTGTACGCTTGATACGCACGATGGTAGATGATAGGCGCTAGGGATTCTAAGACCCTGATGACCCGGCGCGTGCGTTTCGCATAGAATGTGGCAAGGACCCGGATACGTCCGGGTCCTTGCACACAGGAGGGAAAGATTTACTGCCAGGCGTCGAGTTTGGCAAGTTCCTGACCGGCCACGCGACCGAAGTAGAGGCCGCGGCCTACGGAAGCGCCGCACACCGGGTAGTTCTTGACGATGACGCCACCTGCTGCGGCGCCGCCGGCAAACAGGCGTGGAATGGCCTGGCCGAAGATATCGATAACATGCATCTTCGTATCCACGCGGAAGCCGCCGCAGCCAAACGAAGCGCCGTCGGGGGTGTCGTGGTTGTGGCCGACGAGGCTTGGGAACACGATGTCGGCGCCGATGGCCAGACCCGCTTTGATTCCAGCACCGTCGTTGTCGTCTTCCAGGTCCAGGCCGATTCCGCCGCCGCCACCGGGAACGTAGTCGTTGCCGGTGAAGTTGCTGAACATCTCGTGATTGCTTGCCCAGTTTCCCATGGCCATCATGACGCCTTTGCGCGCCTTGATGTAATAGTCCTTGCCTTCATGCAAGCAGCACACGCCCAGCACCTCGTTAGAGTCTTCGGCAACAACCAGGCTTTTGATGGGCGTCTCGAGCAACGTTTCGATGTTGCGCTCTTCAAGAGCGGCACCGATGGTCTTCCACAGGCCTGTACCACCGGAAGTGGGATACGTCAGTTTCGTTGGGTCCGTGCAGAACGGGTCGTCCGCGTTTTTGGTGAACCAGTGGCAGCGCGGAACACGCTCCATTCCAACTTCTTCAAACATGAATTCGGTGCCGACGTTTAGGCCTGGGTCGTGGCTGTACTCAAGGCCGGCGTTGTCGCCGACGAGCTCCCA
>JAFUCW010000440.1 GCA_017459485.1 Eggerthellaceae bacterium
AAGCATGATAGTGCGTGTCGAGTGTGGCCACCCAAGAGTAGCTGCCCGGCGCCACGTCGAATTCTTCGTCGGTGTGTGGTATGGTGGTCGGCTCGATAAAGTCGCCCACTTCGGAAAGAAGCTGCGTGCTCACACCTGCGCTTGGCTTGTTCAGGCGCACCTTGACGGCCGAAACTTTCTTCACCTTGATAGTGTAGGTGCTGGAAAGCCCCCCGGTCTTGTTGTCTTTGACAACAACCTGGTAGCTGCCTCCATCTGCTACATTGAACGAAACGTTGCCGTTTTCGTTTTGAGCCGTGCCGTTGACGGTTACGCGATAGCCCTCTGCGTAGGTGCCGAACAGGACTCCACCCAAAGTGCGTTTGGTGGAAGCAGAGACGGTCAACCTGCTTGCCACGGTCTCCACTTCGTACTCCTTCGTGGCAGTGTCGAACGTCCAGGGAAGACGTGTGCCACTTGGCTCTGCTACGGTAATTCCCGCCAACTGTGGAATACGCTTTATGCTAATGGGGATGTACTGGCGCTGCACCGTATTGCCATTTTGGTGAACGATCTTCAAGGCCAGCTTCCCGTTGCCGGTCTTTGCGTCCAGACCGCCAGTTTTGCCCTCAAGCCCATAGGGAACCACCCTGGCAAGGTTGACCGTAGTCGAGTTCCAGCTCTTCCTGTTGCTCGAAGCCGACTCGTCGCCGCGGTATGTGTCCGCCGTGTCGATGTATTCGCCATAGATGAAGTGAGTGCTTGTGGACAGACCGTCAGCCGGCACTAACGTGAAGCCCAGTGCGATCACGTCGTCGGGCATCTGCACGGTGTAGCTTTCCCCGCTTTGGGCGTGCGTCAGCGGGACCTTGCCGCTAGTAACCAGGAAGCTCAGGGACTTGTAGAAAGATGCAGCGGGAAGCGCGGCCGACACGGTGACCGTGCTGCCCCCTGTTGGCACGCTGAACGACCCTGACACCTCGTAGTTGCCCTGGCGCGCTACATAGGTGTAGCTGCCCGTGCGCAACGAAAGCCCGCGTCCGTTTCCGGACGTGTCGTTGTAGACGATGCCGCCTTCGCTTTTCACTTCAACCGTCAAGCCGCTCGTCACGGCAGCGCCGCCCTTGGTTATGTTGAACGCGATGGAGCTTGCGGGCGCGGCAAGCCAGGCAGCATAGGCTGCTTCGGCATCCAGGATTGCCTGAAGCAGGTCTGACGCCATTGCCGCATCTGCCGTGGGAAACACTTCTTTTGCATCTTGGTAGGCGGCGGCTACCGCGGGAAACGCCGCTTTCTGGGCGTCCATGTCCTTCGCTTCCGCCAACTTCACGGCCAGATCGAGCGTGTCTTCGCTGTAGGTTTCCTCGAAGCCGTTCGACGTGAACACGACGGCCTTCTTCACCGTGGAAGCGGGAACGTCCAGGTTCCATTCGCCGTTGTCGTAGAAATACGAGATGCTGTACGATTCGTCGTCGATGGCATAGATCCACCCATCCCGTGTGTCGAACGTGTGGCTTGTCGCGTCGAGCGCCTGGCGGACCGTTTGAGATGCCGTGTACGGCACCACTTCGGGCTCGATGACGTAGCGGTTGCCCGCCGTTGCCACCAGCACGAAGCTGCCCGAACTTGCCGCAGCCGTAGTGAATTGCTGTACGGTGCCTTCCAGCGCGAATGCAGGCACGCCCATGGTCATGAGCGTCACAAGCAAGACAACGGAGACAACCTTCCTGCCCCATCCTTGCACTTTTTTCATCGTTCTAGCCAGGTCGCCCCATCCTTCGTGCCGCATTCTTGCAATTGCCCTCGTTCAACTTAATTTCCCACCGCAATACTAGTAAATGCACAGCACCACCCTGTCGAACAACCTCTGAAGAGGGTTGCGCTCTTGTTTGTATTCCTCCACGATGTTCCCTGCGAACGTTTTCACAAGATAGCGTTGCTCTTCGGATATCTCGTGGGTCGAGTACTTCGCGCACTCGTTGACTTCCAAACTGGGCTCGAACCACTCGCCGCTTGGGAACGCCCCCGCAACCTGGTCCTTGTACGCGCGCAAAAACGTGGCATCCACTCCGGGCACCTTCCGCCTGATCAGAGACACCGCGTAGGCGAACGCCGCCCGCACGGCATGGTTGCGGTCTTCGCCGGCGAAGGAATCGACGAAGCGCCTCAGCCGCATGCGCCTATACACCGTAATGGCAATAAGTGCCAGCAGCAGCAAAAGCAGCGATCCCAGCAAGATGAAAAGCAGCGTCATTCGGTTGTCGGATATGGTGTTAAGCGCGTCGTTCATGGCGTTTTGAGCCTGCTCGGCAGCATCCTGGAAGATGCTCTGCTCCTCTTCGGGCTCTTCCAGCTCTTCGGCAATGTCTTGGTTGGCAAGCGCGTTTGCCTGTGCCGTGCTGGGGTCTTCGATCGCCTGCCCGGCAAGCGCGTACATGTTTTCGCTTCGGTACTTCGGCGTGGCTTCGAAGGGCACCCAACCCACGCCGTCCAGGTAGTACTCAGCCCACGCATGGGCGTTCTGGTCGGTAACCTCGATCGGCTCTCCCGCAGTCGCCTGCTTGGCTGCCTCGCGCGTGATCACATAGCCTTCCACGTAACGCGCGGGCACGCCGAAGTAGCGCAGCATGAGCACAGACGCGCTGGCGTAGTGGACGCTATAGCCTGCATGACCCTGAGAAAGGAACCACTCGGTCGGGTCTTCGCCGACAACGTTGCCCACTTCGGTGCGGTACTCCACGTTGTTCGTCAGGAATTCGTTGATGCGGATCTTCGCCTGCGTGGAGGAAAGCACTTCGCGCGGACCCAAGCAATCTTCGAGCAGATCGGCCTGGTCGGAGGTAAGCTCCAGGCACGTGGCGTAGACCATCTGACGGTAGGCCTGCTCGTTGGAGAAGTAGGAGACCGCCCCTTCGGTCGCAGGCGGATTTTGGTTCAGCTCCTGCTGGAGGACGTAGCTGCTATACACCGCATGGGGAACGTAGTTCGCCGTCCAACGGGTGAGCGCAGGCGTTCCTGCAACCTCTTCGTCCCCGATCTGGCGGTCGTCGGAAAGCCGGGTTTGCGCCTGGTCGAACCCGTAGGGCGTGTACACGGTGCTGCGGCATGCCCCCACATTGGACACTTCCATGGTGGCCACCTTGGTTTCGGGGTCGACCACCTTGTAGGCTTCCGCCGGCTGGCTCTGGCCGTAGAACCCCGCCTGGTGCAGCCAGTAGAACAGGTCGCTGTACGCAAGGTTCTGGGACGCGTTCAAGGGCTGCCATTGGGAGTCGCGGTAGGTTTCGCGCACCAGGCCGCGCAAGTATGCAGGTTCCGGATCTTCCATGGTCACGGAAAGCATGGTGCGCCCCGTCGCCCGCAAAGGACCTAGGTTGCGCAAATCCCCTTCGGGAAGCGGATTGCGATCGGGCTCGTAGGTGGCCTTGTGGTACCAGGATTGAATCGCTTCAGGCAAAGACCCGGCGTCGAGGGCACGGTAGGCCCCGGTAAGAGCAACCGCCGCAACCGCCAAGGCCAAGCCGGCAATGCCGATGCCCACGAGCAACGGAGCCTTGCTCAAGCCGGCACGGTCGTCGCCTCCGCGCACGCACTTGCCCACCAGCGTTACCGCAACGGCGGCGACGAACACCGAAAGCGCCGAATCGACGCGCACGACGCCGAACGCCAACCCCGCCAGCACGACCGCGGGCAGCACGAACGCCGCCCACAGGCGCCTTCCCGCCGTCGCGAACACGCATAACGCGCCGATCGCAGCGGAGAGCACGACCGAAAAGAACATGACGCTTCCCGCAGGCGCTCCCCCGTCGTCGAACTTCGGCTGGATCATGCCCGTGGCCCCGCAACGCAGGTCCGCTATGCAGTTCAAGTAGGCATTGAGCCCCTGCGAAAACGCTTCGCGAAACACCACGCACACTGCCACGGCGGCAAGCACCGCAACAAGCGGCACGACGAACGGGTTGCCGATGCGCTGCGAAAGGGGCCTTCCGATCAAGACGGGAAGCAGCACGACCGCAATGACGGCCAGACACGCAAGCAGCATGGCGCGCGCGTTGGCGCCAATCTGAGAAAGGCCCAGGTTGCTGTAAAGCAACATGATGAACGCCACGCCCAATATGGCGGCGGAAAGCACGCGCAGCGCGTAGTCTACGACGCTGCCGGTTGCAGACCTGGTTGCGCCCAAATCCAGCGTAATGCTCTTGCTTTGTGCTTTGGCCAACGCCACGCTGCGCCCCACACCTCCTTACAGCTCTATGCTCTGGTAGAACTCGGCGTAGTCGGGCCGTCGCGCGTCCACGCAGACGACACGGATGGTGCCGATCAGGTTTTGATAGTCTTCCTGGCCGCGGCACGAAACGCAGATAACATGCGATGCGTCCAGCGGCCCATAGGTGCGCTCGTAGAGCTCCAGGCACGTCTCCCCCGGCTCTATGGGCGAAGTGAGCAGCTGAGGGATGGTCTCTGCCAGGTCTTCTTCGAATTGGACCTCCCGCTCGAACACCAGGGAGGTTCCCACGTCGTTGTGCACAACGCGGAACGTAAGCTCGTCTTCCACCAAGCTCAGCCCGATGGACACCGCAAGCTCGGCCAGCGCGTCGCTTTGCTCAAGCGTCACAGGGTTCACGCAGCTCTTGTCCACCACTACCGCCAACCGCTTGTCCAACGGCAAGGAAGCGTCCTTGACCACCAGCTTGTCGGTCTTGCTGGAGAGTTTCCAATGGATCTGGGTAATGTTGTCGCCTTCCTCGTATTCGCGAATTTGGAACACTTCGGAGCGGTCGGCACCCTTCTTGTAGGGGGAATACACGTCGTTGTCGAACGATTCGCTTTCGGCCAGGTCGTAGGAGACGTCTATGTCGTGGACGGCGGGCATGATAGTGAAGTTGCAACTGTCCTGCTTGCCGGCGGGAACGCCCACAAGCCCCAGCGCGTCGCAGATGCGCACCTTGTCCAGGCTGACCCTCATCTTGCCCGGGTGCCCGTCGTTGACGCCCACGTCGATGGAAGCGCTGCCCTTGGGAAGCAAGGAGGTGCGCACCTTGCGCGACCTGCCCTGTCCCGTAAACGTGTTCTCCACGCCAATCGTGCCGCGCACGTTGAGCAGCGGCAAGACGCTTTCGTTGTGCAGATGCACCGTGCAAAGGGCGTCTTTGCCCTGGCCGCTGCGGCCCACTTCCGCGCGAACGGCCAGCTTGCGCCGCGCCGCAATGGCAACGCCCAAAGAGAGCACGAACACGACCGCCAGCGCAAGCAGTGCCACCTGGAACACCGCGCTGCCTGTGAGCACGTTGCCCACTACAAGCACAAGGATGATCACTATGGAAGCGGTCCTGCTCATGGCGCCGGCATCGCCCCGTTTCCTAACGCAGGTCGCGGACGTCGTCTGCCAGAGGCATGGGCACGTCAGCAACAATTTCGGAGAGGATGTCGGAAGCGTTGTACTCGTTGAGCTTCGCCTTGGAGTTCAGCATAAGGCGGTGCTCGAACACGTCGGGGCACACCGCGCGGATGTCGTCGGGCACCACGTAGTCGCGGCCCGCCACGAACGCGTAAGCCTTCGCCATACGCGTGAGCGCCAGAGCGCCACGGGGGCTGATGCCCAAAGCTACCATCTGGTGCTCGCGCGTCTTCTGCACGATTTCTGCCACGTAGCGGTAAACCGAATCGTGGATCTGCACGTTGTTGGTCGCGTCAACCAGGGCGCGCAGCTCTTCGATGGAAAGCACCTTCACTACGCTGTCCAGCGGGTCCGACACGCGGCGCGCAGAGAGGATCTCCACTTGCGCGTCGAGGTCCGGATAGCCAATAGAGAGCTTCACCATGAAGCGGTCCAGCTGCGAGTTAGGAAGCATCTGCGTGCCGGCCGACCCCACCGGGTTTTCGGTGGCGAGCACCACGAAGGGGTCAGGAAGGTCGTAGGTCACGCCGTCGACCGTCACGCGCTTTTCTTCCATGGCCTCCAGCAGCGCCGCCTGCGTCTTGGACGAGGTACGGTTGATTTCGTCGGCAAGGAGCAGGTTGGTCATGATGTCGCCTTCGCGGTAGACGAAGTTGCCGGAGTCCTTGTCGTAGACGGAAAAGCCGACGATGTCGGAGGGCATAGTATCGGGCGTGAACTGGATACGCCGCGTGTCTAGGCCCATGGATTTCGCGAACGCGAGCGCCATGGTGGTCTTGCCCACGCCGGGAACGTCTTCGAGCAGCACGTTGCCGCGCGCCAGGATTGCCATGAGCACGTGTTCGACCACGGCGTCCTTGCCCTTGATGACCTTCGTTACCTCGTCTTTGATGCTTTGTACTTGCGGGTTCATTGCCTGCCTTTCGTGTTCGCCCGCCCTAGGCGGCTTTCTGCACGCTGCTTGCCAGCGTGTTGTCAAAGTCGAAGAAGTTGCCGTTGCCGTTTTGCTGGAGCAGCTGCAAGGCCGTGAGAGCGCACCCCGCCTGACGCGTAGCCAGGATGTTGGAGCTGCTGTCTACGCCTTCTGCAAGCTGACTGGCAAAACCGCCGTCAGAGTTGCGAAAGAACATGAGCGCATCTGCCAAGCTGCCGCCATCCTTGACGAATCGCTCGTCCGTTGCAGGGTCTATGCCCAGCGCGCAGAGCGCGAGTATAACTTGCGAGCACGTGTCCGACGAATAGACGCCATCCATGTCGTAGCACCCGTCGGCGTTCTGTGCGGCAGAAAGGTAGTCGATTGCATGCCCGACGGCGGTATCGACCTTGGATGCCGTCTCGTCTGAAAGTGCAGAGCGGTTGGCCACGCCCGCGTCTCCGTAGTAGAACGCAAGCGCCTGGAGCGCCATGGCGGTAATGTCGGTGCTTTCCCCGCCCGGCGAAAGGCCGAACCCGCCCGCTTCGTCTTGGCAGGAAAGCAGCTCGGAGACCACAGCGTCTTCGCTGTAGCGGGCCTCTGTCGGCCATTCGTAGCCGCCGCCCTTCGCAGCCAAGAGAGCATAGATAAGCGCATTGCTGCCCTGGTAGGACAGCTCCTCTTCACGCACCCAGTTGTAGGTGCCGTCGGCAATTAGGTCGATGGGCTGGCCTTGCGCGTTGGTGCCGAAAGAAGTAGGGTCGCCGCCCGCCGCGCGCACCGCCATGGCGATGCGATGCCATTCGGTACCTGCCGCATAACCCAGCAGGTCATCAGTCTCGTAGGCGTCCTCCACGAAGGTCTGGAGGTCGGAAAGATACGCTGGATCAGGCTGGCCCAGGTTGGCGCGGTCCGCGAAAACGACGTACCAGTCGGTTTCGCTGCTGCCGGCGCCGTACCAGGAGGCAGAAGAGATGGGGTCGCCTGACGCAATGCCGCCCTCCGCAAGCAAAAACGAGCTTGCACCCTCGATCGCCTGTTCGAAAGAGACGGATGCGTCGGATGACGTGCCCTCAGCCGCTGAGGCGCCCTCGACCGCAGAAGCGCTTTGTGCACCCGAGCTCTCCTGGGCGCTCGCAGCGCTTTGCGCCGAAACGCCCTGATCCGCTGCCTGCGACGAGCTTGTCTCCTGCGTTCCGCCTGCACATCCAACGAGCATGGTCACGGCAAGGATAGCGGCAAGGGGCACGCAGAGTCTTGTCAAGCGCAGCGATTCGCGCATTGCTCGACCGTGCTGGTTTCGTGTAGTGAAGTTAATCAAAACTACGATTCACCTCTCATTTCTTCATGCGTTCAAAGCGGACACCGCAATGTTACGCACTATCCCCATCACTTGACTCGGATGGTTCCTCGTACAAAGGGTCTCCGGGAAGAATGTCTTCGAAAATCCTGCAATCGCGACACGTTTTTTCAATAGGCCGACCATCGTCTCCCCATCCGCTCACGACCCACCTGTGTTCGCCAGTGGATGGAATGATCAGGTCGTTTTCAGACATGACATTGTTTTCCTCGACCGTGGTAGCGCTTTCGTAATTGCTGGCGTTGGGATCGCTACCCGGATAGAACTTGCGACCACACACGGAGCACTCCCAATGCTCGGCTTCACCATTGGCGTTGCAGGTCGGGTCTTTTTTGTCAACATGCTGCAACGAGTGGTAGGGCTGGTAGATACCGTCTATCCAGGTGCCGCAGTATGCATGAATCCTGCCGCCACCTTCGGAACTGGCCACTCCGTAGTCCTTGCCGTAGGCAA
This sequence comes from Eggerthellaceae bacterium, assembly GCA_017459485.1. Classification (GTDB taxonomy): domain Bacteria; phylum Actinomycetota; class Coriobacteriia; order Coriobacteriales; family Eggerthellaceae; genus CACXMZ01. The sequence continues at coordinate 8,104 of JAFUCW010000440.1, forward strand.
GCGTGAAGTACAACACCAGCACGCTGCCGTCCACCAGCTCCTTGTCTCCCAACGACGAATTCTGATAGAGCGCACCGCCCTCTTCCTCCAAGTAGTAGGTCCATCCGCTGCCAAGAGCATAGTCCTTCTCTCCCAGGCTATCGACGGGATGCCGCCCCACAAGATTCGAGTCGTACTCGCCGCTTTTCTCGAGCATGAAGCGCAAGGTAGGTGGAATAACAAGGTCACGCAAGCTGACTCCGTATATTCGCTTGAGATAGCCGGAGGACTCGAACTGGTCGTCAGGGGTCAGTCCGAATTCGTTGAGCGCCTTCAGCACCGCATCCTTTGCTTTATCTCCTTGAAGGATGTCGATGTTGTCAGCGACGTAGGTTCTTGCTGCAATGCGATCAAGGCCCACCGTGGTCATGTCGATCACGACCGTGCACGTTCCGCGCTTGTCTCCTTCGGCAACCTGGTTGTACACGAAGGTGAAGGCTCGGTATGCGGAAGACATCTCATCGTCGGTCCAAGCGGTAATCTCGACATCGACTGTCACTTGGTCACCGCTTTCAACAGCAATGTTCGGAAGCGTATAGTGGAGCGACCCACTTCCCTCGCCGCCGGGACGCTGCAAAACGTTACTCTCCCCTGTTTCTCGCACGGTGTACTTCACTTCGATGTTGCTCGAATTCACAAGGGAGCCATCGGGGTTGAAGAAGGCAACATTGAAGTCGTGGTTGATGTTGTCTATTTCGTAGACCTTGCCAAACTCAAGGCTACCCGCGTCGTCCCAGGCAGAAAGGCTGCTGAAGCGCTCGCCTTGATCGGGATGATCTGCATTGGCCCGCTGAGTGCGATAGGTGATGGGAATAGCAATCTCCTCAAGCACCGTCTTCGAACCGTCACTGTTAGTCCGTATAAGCCTAAGCCTTACGTTGGTTGTGGGGTAATTAGCAACATATTCTGAAAGGTTCACCTTGTAGGTCGTGCTGCCAAGCAAGGGTTTGCCGAGCACCGTATACCCACTTGGGCTAAGCCCGGTCCCCCGTCCAAGGGCCGAAACTTCCAACTCGAGGCTGTCGTCGTCGACAACGCGCCCCTGGCCGTCCACGATGTACGCTTGGAATGCCAGTTCGTCACCAGTCAGAGTGCCGACGCCCACATCATCTGACGAACCGATGTAGACCACTGGCCGATCGCCTTGATGCCCAAGCGTGGTTTCGATGTGGAAACTCGCGGGTTGCGAATCGGAGCTGGAGCTCGAACTGCTCGGCCTTGAAAGCGTTATGGTGTATTCGGACTTGGCTTCGCCGTATGTTCCCTTGAGCGCGTCTTGCCATCCACCCCAATCGATGTCGGTGTAGCCTTCTGCCCGAAACTCGGAAACAAGGTTCTGCACCTTGGCCTCAAGATCGCTGCCCTTGATGTCGATGTTGGACATGCGCCTATCGGTCGCAGGCTCGCTCTTGTCCCCCGCCACCACGTTGACCGTGATGGTCTTGGGCGTAGGCCTGCCCGTCCCATCGCCACTCGAACCGCCGCCTCCGGAGCTGTTGGATCCGCCTGAACCACCGCCCGAGCTGGACGAGCCGCCCGAACCACCGGAACTTCCCGAGCCAGAACCACTCGAGCTGGAACCACCGGAGCTCGCCTGGCTCGATCCGCTCGAACTGGAACCGCTCGAACTTGGAGTAGAGCTTTGAGAGCTGCTCGAACTAGAGCTTGAGCTGCTGGAATTGGAGCTGGAGCTCGAACTGCTCGTGTCGGGTTCCAGGTCGGTCTTCTGCTCTTCGGGCTGTTCCGGGTCCTTCGGCCGGTCCTGCTGCTGCTCTTGTTGTTGTTCGGGTTGCTCTTCCGTTTGGCTGCTGCTCTGCTCCTGCTGTTCAGGCTGACTGCCGCTTTGCTCTTCCGGTTGACTGCTGCTTTGCTGTTCTTGCTGGCTGCTGCTCTGCTGCTCTTCTTGTTGCTGTTCAGGAGGCTGGGACTCTTCGTCCTGCTCTTGCTGGTCGTCTTCGGAAAGGTTCGGGTCCTCTATGTCTAGGTCCTCGCCAATGTCGTCGTAGGCTTCCGACACCGTCATGGACTCCAGCGTTATCTCGCTCGCATCCGCTGTCTTGATCGGATTCTCTGGAGCGACGGGGTCTTGGATCAAAATGCAGAACACCACGAACGCGACCGCCAAGACAGCAGCCGCAATGCGGGCAATCCACCGTTTCTGCTGCGCGTCGAGCTTCATGCCCCGGTTCGCTTCCCCTTCGCCAAAACGAGCCCAACAAAAAAGCCCATCTTCCGATGCGCCCGTTTTCTGCACTCTTCCTTTTAGGCCCTACGGCAGTAACTCGCCACCTAGACCGCTACCTCGGACAGGTCTCTGGCTTGCGCAACCCGCCCGCGTCCGACAGCCCCGCCCATCCCAGTGGATAGCGCGCCGATGCGCAAGCGGCGCCGCGCTTCACAGTGGCGGTACCGCGCGGGATTTCCACCCGCTTCCCTCTTGCCTGGACCAGGCAGGATTCCCTGCGCATCCCAAGCGACCCGAAGCCATTTAGCTTACGCGTAATTATACAATACGAAGACGCCCTTTGTCCTGATTACACACCTCTTTCTTCTTCCTCTTCTGGTCTCTTATGCTAACCTAGTCGCATAAGCAAAACCGCTCTTGGCAAGGAGGCCCTTAAATGAGCATCATCATCGACGTATACGGCCGTGAAGTCCTGGACTCACGCGGCAACCCCACCGTTGAAGTGGAAGTAATCCTAGACGACGGCTCGACCGGCCGCGCAATGGTGC
>JAFUCW010000441.1 GCA_017459485.1 Eggerthellaceae bacterium
ACAGTACTCAAAACTTGACAAAAGAAAAGCCCCGATGGGGCAGGTGGCGGGCGGATTGTCGGAATCGGTCGGCGGGCGCTAGCTGTCAAAGAACGGAGGTTTTGCATGGGCATGAGCTACGAAGCACCTTTTCACGTGCGCATAGGCGACTTCGACCGCTATGGACGATTGTTGCCGTCTTCGGTGCTCGACATCATGCAGGAGGTGGCAACCATACAGGCTGACGATATGGGCATAGGACGCGACGTCATGGTTTCGAAAGGAGTGTTCTGGGCGGTCGTGCGCATGAAGTTCGAAATGCTGCTGCAGCCGGGCTTGCACAGTGTGCTTATGGCGAAAACCTGGCCTCATTCGCCCACCAAGGCGTCGTTTATGCGCGATTACACGCTTGCGACCAGCGAAGGCCAGCTTGTTGCACGAGCAACGTCGGAATGGGTGCTTGTAGACATAGAGAAGAGACGGTTCGCTTCTGTTTTGAACTACTACGACGGACCTACCAACTTTATTGAGGAAAGAGCCCTCGAGGGCAAGTTGAAGAAAATCCCCGATTTCGACGAAAAGGGTGCGTCGTTTGCGCGCATTGTGCCCTCTTATTCCGATGTTGACCTGAACGGCCACGTGAACAATTCCAAATACCCCAACTACGTTCTTGATGCGCTGCGCCCTAGGCAGGATGGCACTTTAAGGGCGATGCAGATAGATTACCGCCACGAGATTCTGCCCGAAGAAGAGTTGCGCGTTTATGCGCTCGACTCCGACCAGACGGTGCTCGCCAAAGGGGTCAATGCTGAAGATAAAGTGATGTTTGCCGCACGTATTGAGTACGAATGATGCTTTTTCTTGCAGGACGCGCGATTATCCTTTATGATCGCTTGCGCTGAACGGCTGGTGGCGCAGTTTGGTAGCGCACTTGACTGGGGGTCAAGGGGTCGCAGGTTCAAATCCTGTCCAGCCGACCAGGTAATGCCAGGTCAGACGCTTGATGCGTCTGACCTTTTTTCTGCAAGGGCGCAACGCTAGCTTTTCGGAATCGGGCTTTTTGCTTGAGCGACATCAAGGGCCTTGTCAAGAACGGTGTCGGCAAGGTCGATCTTGCTTCTTAGGGAGACTTCTTCTTCGTCAGATTCACCGACGAGCCAAATGCTGTTGTCGTCGGTGCCGAATCCTTTGGTCGCAGACACTTCGTTTGCGACGATGAAGTCGGCGTTTTTTGCCAAGCGTTTCTTTCGTGCGTTGTCGAGCACGTCGTTTGTCTCCGCAGCGTATCCGACGACGACCTGCCTGTCCTTTCCTGAGGCAAGAGTCGCAATTATGTCGGGGTTTTCGACCAGTTCGATCGAAGAAAGCGCAGCGTCGTCGATTCCCTTCTTCAGCTTCCGATCCGAGCATGCGGCGGGCCGCGCATCGCACACGGCAGCGGAAAACACCGCGATATCGGCATCGGGGAACACGCGTTCGCACGCAGCAAGCATCTCCAATGCGGTGTTGACATGGACGACGGTAACGCCTTCGGGATCCTCGAGCGCGGTAGGCCCGCTCACCAGCGTCACGTGCGCGCCCCTGTCGCGGGCGGCTTCCGCAAGCGCATATCCCGTCTTGCCCGAACTGTAGTTGGTAATGAATCTGACCGGGTCGATGGGTTCTCGTGTCGGGCCCGCGGTAACGAGGATCTCCATCCCCTTCATGTCGGGGTCGACGGCTAGGATTTCGAGGACGGCAGAGACGATCTGGTCGGGTTCGGCCATGCGGCCGCGTCCTTCGTCTCCGCAGGCAAGGTAGCCTTCGCCGCCTTCAACTATAGTGCAGCCGCGCTCGCGCAACGTTTGCATGTTGCGTTGCGTCGCCTCGTCGTCGTACATGTGGACGTTGGCGGCAGGCGCGATGACACAGGGACAATCCATGGCAAGGAAAGTGCTGGTCAACAGGTCGTCAGCAATTCCGGTGGCCAGTTTTGCCAAGCAATTAGCCGTGCAGGGGGCAACGACCATCAAGTCTGCTTCCTGCGCAAGGGAAATGTGGGGAATCGGGTCCCGATCGGGTCTTTCTTCGAACATGCCAACCAAAACCCGCTCGTGCGTGAGCGCCTCGAAGGTAAGGGGGCCAACCAGCTCGGTGGCGTGCTCGGTCATGACGACACGAACACGAATGCCTGCTTTCTGCAATCCGCGGACGACGTAGGCTGCCTTGTAAGCTCCAATACATCCCGTTACGCCCACACATACGGTTTTCTGGCGCATCTACTCCCCTAACGCTGCGTCCACCACTTCTTTCATTATAGTAGCATGGCGGTCGGTAGGTCCAAGCGTCTTGACCCACACGAAACGGTCAGTTTTGTCGGGAGTATTCTCCGAGCCCGCAAAAGCGGGACACATTTCATAAGGGATGTCGTAGAGGGTTTCCAGGCAGTCGATGGCGAAACCAGGGCACATGAACACCACTCGGCCGTCGAATCCCTCCTCTCTCCATTGCGCAAGCACGTCAAGGGAAAGCGGTCCTTGCCATTTGCTGGGATCGTGCCCGAAGACGCTTTGGAAGGACATAGTGATGTCGTCACGGTCGATTCCGAGCTCGCAGGCAATGAGCGCAAAGCTTTCAGTGGTTTGCTCCACGTACGTATCGCCCGCCCGTTTGTCTTTGAGCGGAATCGAATGCATGGAAAGCATGAGACGGTCCCCCTCTTCAGGGCGGTATCCTGCATCGCGGATCGCATCGGCCACGGCGGAAATATAGTGTGCGTTGTCGTGGTAGTTGTCGATGACGACCGATTTCGGGCGATACTCAAGGGAATCGAGTGCACGCCTATAGGCGTCGATGACAGCCTGGGTGGGAGAAAAGGCGCTCTGCGGATAGGTGGGCAGGAGAACGACGCGGTCGTAACCGTTGTCTTTGAACGTGGAAAGCACTTCTTCGAGCGAAGGGGTGCCGTAGCTCATCCCAATACGCACATCCACCGGATCTGCGGAGTCCCTGGAGCGACCCTGGGCGTCGAAAAGGAGTTGCACCTTGTCGGCACGCTTTTCCTGGTCGTTGATCAGAGGACTGCCTTCTGCGCGCCATATGCGCTTGTACCGTTCGGACGAGGTGTATTTGCGTTTAGGAAGGATATGGTGAAAGACAACGTATTTCCAAAGTGGTCGAGGAAGCTGGCAGATGCGCGGGTCCATGAGGAACTGGCGCAAGTACGCTTCGACCTGATCGGGCTCCGGGCCCTCCGGACTCCCTGTGTTGGCTAGAATAATCCCCGTTTTCATGCCTATTCCGTTCGAACGTTAACTCTGACAGAGAGTATCAGGAAAGCTGAATGAGATCGCTTTGGGCAGGGGCGCTCTTCAATTCCTCCAGAATACGTGCTCCATCGGGCGATTTTCCTAGGCTTCTGGGTGTAATCAACTCATAAGCGTGTGCAAGGTCGGGTGGCAAGCCATCGGTAAGCTCGATTTTCTCGTTTGTGTAAGGATGCGTGAGCCCAAGAGAATAGGAGTGGAGGAACTGGCGCTTATGAAGCCCTAGCTGCGCTTCGTCGGGCCCCCATGAGTACAGTGGGTCCCCCACGCAGCAGTGGCCGATGTATTCCATGTGCACGCGGATCTGGTGCGTGCGCCCTGTGTAGAGCTTGCATTCGAGCAAAGTGAACCCGTTGTCCTTCCCCATTGCCTCGAAACGCTCGAGGACCGTGAAGGTAGTGATGGCCTCACGTGCGTTGCCGCGGTCGGTGACGACCATTCGCAGCCGGTCGCTCCACCCGCGCGCAACGGATGCGTCGACCATGCCAGTGTCATGCGCGATGTTGCCATGGACAAGCGCCAGATAGCGCCTGTCCACGGTGCGTCGGCGTATCATGTCTTGGAGGAGGTTGCCCGCTTCTTCGGTTTTCGCGCAGACAAGAAGCCCGCTTGTCTCCATGTCGAGTCTATGGACAATGCCTGGCCGGTCGTCTCCTTGGATATGGGCGAGGCCTTCTCGCCCATAACGGTGAACAAGCGCGTGGCACAAGGTGGACCCGTAGTGGCCAGGAGAAGGGTGCACGCACAGGCCGGTCTGCTTGCTGAGCACGATGAGCTTATCATCCTCGTAGCGAATGTCGAGGGGGATGTCCTCCCCCTCGATTGGCGGCCGAGATGCGCTTGGCAAATCTTCGTAGACGATGGTGTCGCCAGCGCACACCGGATGCTTCTTGGATTCGCGCGTCCCGTTTACGAAGACGCGGTTGGTTTCGATGGCCTTGACAGCGGCGCTGCGACTGGCGTAACAGCCCTGCTCCGCCAGAAGCGCATCCAAGCGGACCCCGTCGGCGTCAGGAGGGACCGTAAACGAGCGAGAACGAGCCACGGTCCTATTCCTTCGACGTAGA
>JAFUCW010000442.1 GCA_017459485.1 Eggerthellaceae bacterium
ACGAACGCGCGTCGATGGGCTTTCCGGATAGCAGGATGTCAAGCTTGACCAGGTTAGACGTCTGGTAGCCCGCAAGGTCGTAGTCCAGGCTGGCGTATCCTTTGGTGGAGCTTTTCAGCTTGTCGAAATAGTCCAGAATCAACTCCGAGAGCGGAATGTCCCAAAGCATCTCCACCGTAGTCTGCGAAAGGTAGTTCATGGTCTTGAACGTGCCGCGACGCGCGACAGTAAGGTCCATGACCGCACCCACGTAATCCGGTGGGATGAGAATCTTTGCCTCGAGGTAAGGCTCCTCCACATGGTCGATCACTCCCGGATCGGGCATTTCCTGAGGCGAATGGAGCGAGACCATCGTGCCGTCGGTCTTGTACACGTGGTACTCCACCGAAGGGGCCGTGGCAAGCAGGTCCAGGTCGAACTCGCGCTCCAGGCGCTCTTTGACCACCTCCATGTGCAGCAGCCCCAGGAAGCCAACGCGGAAGCCGAAGCCGAGCGCGTGACTGGTCTCGGGCTCGTAGACAAGTGCAGGGTCGTTGAGCGAAAGCTTTTCGAGCGCGTCGCGCAAGTCCTCGTAGTCATCGGAATCTATGGGGAACAAACCCGTGAACACCATCGGCTTCACGTCGCGGTAGCCAGGCAGCGGCTCGGAAACGCCGCCTTGAGCAAGAGTGATGGTGTCGCCCACTTTCACCTGAGCAGGATCCTTGAGCCCCGTGACGAAGTAACCCACCTCGCCCCGGACAAGCGAATCGCAGGGAACCTCCGCCGGCCGGCGGATCCCCACCTCCTCCACCAAAGCCTCCGCTCCTGTAGCCATCATGCGCACACGACCGCCGATTGCAAGGCTGCCGTCAACCACGCGCACGAGTGCCACCACGCCGCGGTACGCATCGAAGTACGAGTCGAAGATGAGCGCACGCAAGGGCGCGTCGGCATCGCCTACGGGAGCAGGAATCGTGTACACGAGCGCTTCGAGCAGGTCATGGACGCCGGCGCCGGTCTTGCCGGAAGCCAGCACGGCGTCGTCGGCGGGAATGGCAAGCGCATCCTCGATTTCTGCTCGTACGCGTTCGGGGTCGGCGGAGGGAAGGTCGATCTTGTTGATGAGCGGAATGATCTCCAAATTGGCGTTCATCGCCATCATGGCGTTTGCAACCGTCTGGGCCTCTACACCCTGGGTCGCGTCGACCACGAGCACGGCCCCTTCGCATGCAGCAAGCGAACGCGAAACCTCGTAGGTGAAGTCCACATGCCCTGGAGTGTCGATCAAGTTGAAGTAGTACGTCTGCCCGTCGTCTGCCGTGTAGTCCACCCGTACCGCCTGGCTCTTGATGGTGATGCCACGTTCGCGCTCGATGTCCATCGAGTCGAGGATCTGGTCGGTCATGTCGCGCTGCGCGACGGTTCCCGTTTGCTCCAAAATGCGATCGGACAAAGTGGACTTGCCATGGTCGATATGGGCGATAATGCTGAAGTTACGTATGTAGCGAGGGTCTCTGTTCATTGCTCTTTCACTATACCGTATGTAGTGTCCAAAACGCTTCAATGCAGCCATCTGTGAAGCATCTATGTGGCAGGGGCATATTTTACCAATGACCCCCCTGCAAAACGCTAAACTCTTGTGTTACTATTTCGTAGTTTTCGCAACAAACAGGTTTACCAACGGAGGAAAAAGTGGCGAACATCAAGAGCCAGAAGAAGCGCAACCTTACCAATGAAAAGGCACGCATGCGCAATCGTTCGGTCCGTGCCGAGCTGAAAACGGCAACACGTGCCGTCAAGGACGCGGTGGAGGCCGGGGACGGCGCTGCCGCCATCGCTGCCGCACACAAGGCGTGCAAGCTTATGGACCGCGCCGTGACCAAAGGCGTCATCCACAAGAACCAGGCAGCCAACCGCAAGAGCGGAATCATGAAGCTTGCCAACACGGTGGCCACCGACGCCGACATCGCCGGCTACAAAGCACCCGCAAAGAAGACCCCGAACAAGACGGGCGTGCCCAAGAAGGCCTCCGCCAAGGCCGAACGTCAAAAGGCCATGGAAGAGGCAAGCAAGGCCAAGGAGAAGAACCGCGCCAAGACACAGAAAGAGCAGGAAGCTGCCGCTAAGAAGCGCGAGGCTGAAGAAGCTGCTGCAGCTGCTGCCGAAGCAGAGGCCGCCGCTGCCGAAGCCGCCGAAGCAGAGGCGGAGCCCGAAGCCGA
>JAFUCW010000443.1 GCA_017459485.1 Eggerthellaceae bacterium
CGCCGTTGCCACTTTCCAGTCCGAGGCGGCGAAGAAGGGGGTCTATGGATCCTACGACGACTACGATGACGAGACGGGTGAAAACGCCCTGACTGTGGTGGTGGCGAACTCTGCATCGGAGTCGGCCGCGCCGTCCGAGATAGAGGGAGTGAAGGTAGATGCGGTCGCCTTCTACGACGAATCGGTCGAGGCGGTCAAGGCGGCCCCCGATCCGTCTCAATTCGGCCCCTACATTCCTGGCATTCCTGCCATCGTCGAAGGCTGGCTTGATGCCGCCAACGTCAACGACCAGGTCAAAAGCCTTGTGCTGGACGGCATCATTGGCGGTGTGGGCGCCGTGCTTGGCTTTGTGCCCCAGCTGCTTGTGCTGTTTGCCTTCCTGGCCTTCTTGGAGGGTTGCGGTTACATGAGCCGCGTCGCATTCATCCTCGACCGCGTATTCAGGCGCTTCGGCCTGTCGGGAAAAAGCTTCATCCCGATTCTCATCGGCACGGGCTGCGGCATACCCGGCATCATGGCAAGCCGCACCATCGAGTCGGAAAACGATCGGCGCATGACGGTCATGACGACTACGTTCATCCCCTGCGGCGCCAAGCTGCCCATTATCGCTCTGTTCGCAGGTGCGGTGTTCGCCGGCGCCTGGTGGGTGGCACCATCTGCCTACTTCATGGGCATCGCTGCCATCCTTATTTCGGGCATTATCTTGAAGAAGACCAAGCCTTTCGCCGGAAAGGTCGCTCCGTTTGTCATGGAGCTTCCCGCGTACCACCTGCCTACAATCGGTTCGATCCTAAGGTCAATGTGGGAACGCGCTTGGTCCTTCATCAAGAAGGCCGGCACGATTATTCTGGCGGCCTCCATCCTGATCTGGTTCCTTTCCAGCTACGGCTTTGGACCTGACGGGTTCGGTTGGGTCGACGACCAGAACGACTCCTTGCTTGCCGTGCTTGGAAACGCCATCGCGTGGATCTTCGCTCCGCTTGGCTTCGCCAATTGGCAGGCGGCGGCAGCGACAGTGACGGGCCTGATCGCCAAGGAGAACGTGGTGGGCACCTTCGGCGTGCTCTACGCGGGCGGAGCGGGATGGTTCGCCAATGTGCAGGCGGCCTACACCCCGCTTGTTGCGTACAGTTTCATGGCGTTCAACCTGCTCTGTGCTCCGTGCTTCGCGGCCATGGGCGCCATCCGCAAGGAAATGAACTCCGCCAAATGGTTTTGGGCTGCCATCGGGTACCAGTGCGGCCTTGCCTACTGCGTCGCTTTGTGCATCTACCAGATTGGTGGGCTCTTCACGGGCGAGGTTGGCTTCAACTTCTTCACTATCGTGGCGTTTGCGCTGGTGGCGGCAGTAATCTATCTGTTGGTGCGGCCCAACAGGCACGATGTCAGCAAAGTGAACTACGCGGTTTCCGCTGCCGAGGCGGCATAGTCTAAGGAGCGGGGGACAGGTGCATCTGTCACGTCCGCGGGCTGCGCTTCCGCCCTGCCTGGGGCCTGCGCGGATGTGACAGTGACCCTGTCCCCTTGTGAGAGTTGGTGAACTTGTAGGATGAACCTCGGAACAGCCATAACGTTGCTCATCGTTGGCGCAATGCTGTTCTTTGCGATGCGCTCCATCGTGCGTGACTTTCGAAGCGGGAAGTCTAAGTGCTCCGAGTGTGGCAACGCGTGTGGGCGCTCTTCCAGCGAAGGTTGCGAAGCGGCAAAGCGTATGGCGGAAAACCTCGAGAAGATCTAGGGCCTGCCCAAGGCGCGTTTTCGATTCTGCAACGGCAAACAAAGATGTGCCTCAAGAAGCAATCGAGGCAGTACATCGGCCTTTTCGTACTGGGAAAGGCCGTTCGCGCATGAATAGTCTAGTTTGAGGCGACAGCAGAAACGCCGTCGCGCGACCAAGCGTACTTCTGCTACGCGCAAGAGTCGCGCATAAGGCGTTACTGGGCCGTCTCGGCGTCTCGCAGTAGCAAGCCAAGACCGCGTAGCGAGAGCCAACGAGATGCCGAAATGTGCCCGCCTTTGCCCCGAGCGTACTCCTGCTACGCGCAAGAGGGCAAAACAAGGGGTCAGTTCGGCATCTCGTTGGATCGCAGTAGCGGTCTAGTGTTGGAGGCGGTTATCCCCACCGTCGAGGCATTGTGCAGGTAGGCTCCCATGGTCGGGGGCAGGATTCCCGCAACTCCCAGCAAGATGAGGGCGGTGTTGAACCCGACGATAATGCGATAGTTGCGGTTGATGCGCTCCATCAGACGGCATGCGAGCGTGCGCATTTCGATGAGCGACTCAAGCGAGCTGTCCATGACGGACACGTCGGCTACGGCGCGTGCGATGTCGCTTGCGTCATCCAACGCGACCGACACATTCGCTGCAGCAAGCGCAGGGGAGTCGTTGATGCCGTCGCCGACCATGATAACCGTGTGGCCTGCGGATTTGAGTTCCTCGACGTAGCGCGATTTGTCCTCGGGAAGCACTTGGGCATGGTATTCGTCTATTCCCAGCTCGCTTGCCACCGACTTCGCGCAGTTCTCGGAGTCCCCTGTAAGCATGACTTGATGCGTAACTCCTTGCGTTCGCAGACGTGCCAGCACGTCCTTTGCTTCAGGGCGCAGCGGGTCGGAAATGCACAGCACCGCTTCCAGTTTCTTTCCCACTGCCAGAAAGACGGTGGACGCGCGCGGAACTTCGCGTTCGAGCATTTCGTCGATGCCCTTGGGCTTGCTGATGCCCTCGTCGTCGAACACGAAGTGCGCGCTGCCCAAATAGACCTTCTTGCGTCCTACCTTCGAGGCGATGCCATGCGCCACGACGTATTCCACTTCGGAGTGGTTTTCATCTTCGTGGTGGACGCCGGCGTCCTTGGCCGCCTGGACGATGGAGCGCGCCAGGCTGTGGGGGAAGTGCTCTTCTAGACACGCGGCCATCTTGAGCACTTCGTCTTCGTCCATCTTGCCGAACGTGATAATGCGCTCTACTTGCGGGTGGGCGGTGGTCAGGGTTCCTGTCTTGTCGAACACGACCACATCGGCGCTTGCAAGCGATTCCAGATATTTACCGCCCTTGACCACGACGCCGCGGTTGGCCGCTTCGCGCATGGCGCTCATGACGGCAACAGGTGTCGAAAGCTTTATCGCGCAGCTGAAATCCACCATGAGCACGCTTGACGCTTTGTAGAGGCTGCGCGTTGCCGCAAGCACGCCAAAGAATCCAAGAAGGCTGCCAGGGACCAGGGCGTCTGCCAGATGCTCGGCCCTGGCCTGCACTCCTGCCTTCAACTCGGAGGATTCCTCGACCAGCCTCACGATTTGGTCAATGCGCGAAGATCCCGCAAGTGCGTCAACGCGCACGACAAGAGACCCTTCCTCGCATACGGTGCCGGCGAACACGGTCGATCCGGCCTTCTTGTGCACGGGGGCGGCCTCACCCGTCATGGAGGCTTCGTTGATGGTCGCCTCGCCGCTGACCACGGTTCCATCGACCGGAAGGGTCTGGCCCGTGCGCACATGAATGGCATCTCCCACATCAAGGTCGGAAAGCTGCACCTCCACGTCTACGCCGTCTTCGCCGACCATCCAGACGGTTTCCGCGCGGGTAAGCAACCCTTCTTGTAGGGCGATGCGCGTACGGGCGTTGACGTGTTCCTGCATGCGGTCGGAGACATTGAGCAGGAACATGATGCTGCCCGCCGAAGTGAAGTTGCGCTGGAGAAGAGAGACGGTAATGGCGGTGGCGTCGAGCACGTCTACCGTCAGCCTGCGCCGCCAAAGCGCTGCGATGCCTCGCGCCACGAAGGGCAGAGCGCTTGCCACGGTGTATGCGGCATTAATCTGGGGCGGCACGAGGAAGCGCATGATGGCGCGTTGGATGGCCATGCCGGCAAGGTCGCGGTAAAACTTGCTGTCTTCCG